>NZ_JAFEMR010000011.1:0-177226 GCF_016892495.1 Bacillus sp. RIT 809
TATGGATTCAAAGACTTAGCGGCATACGATGCCGAAGGCAATGCGTACAAGTATGAAGTAAAAGAACAACCAGTGGATGGATATAAATCCGAAGTAAAAGGTTATGACATTACAAATACAAAAGTAGCGCAAACAACAGTAGAAGGTACGAAAACGTGGAAGGACGGAAACGCAACAAATCGTCCGAAAACAATCAAAGTAGACTTACTACAAAATGGCCAAGTAGTTGCGACGCAAGAAGTAAGTGAAGCAACAGGTTGGAAATATGCATTCAAAGACTTAGCGGCATATGATGCCGAAGGTAATGCGTATAAGTATGAAGTAAAAGAACAACCAGTGGATGGATATAAATCCGAAGTAAAAGGTTATGACATTACGAATACAAAAATCAAGGAAGATCCAAAAGATCCGAACGTAGATCCAAAAGATCCGAGCGTAGATCCAAAAGATCCGAGCGTAGATCCAAAAGATCCAAGCGTAGATCCAAAAGATCCGAGCGTAGATCCAAAAGATCCAAGAGTAGATCCAAAAGATCCGAGCACAGATTCAAAAGTTCCACCAACTAAAGAAAATACTAAGACATCAGTATGGCTTCCTAACACAGGTGGAACATCAATGGAGATGATTTCATATATTGTAGGAATGTTGTTGGTAGCTTTAGGTGGATTCGTATTTGTTCGTCAACGAATGAGATAAAAAGACTGGTTATGTTGGTTTGAATTATAGCTTGATCAAAGTATTGCTACAAATATTGATTTATAAATAGAGGAAACCCACACATTTTGAAAAAAGTTTGATCAAAATGTGTGGGTTTTAATTTTGGATTCCTTAAGTTTTTATAAAAAAGATTAATCATCTTATTAAGGTGATTAATCTTCGGTTTACTTCAAAATCAATTGTGTTTTTTGTGTTTACTTTCATTCAATACACCATCAGCTAGAAATTTAATACTCGCTCCTATACTTAAAGCAACTATTACTCCTCCTATTTTAGTCTGATAGAAATTAAATATAAATAATACAACAGAAAGTACAATACTTAAGATAGCACTCATATAATATTTATTCACAGACTAGCTCCTTTTATTGTAATTTTGATAGAGTTGTATTATTGCCCTGTTGGTTTTTAAATTTGTTTTTCTCCTGCAGATTCACTTGTTTTTGCTAACTATTAGTTGAAGAAACAGGAATATCTTCGCTATTTTTGATAACGAAAGTAGGGATATATATAGAAATATCCACTTATAGAAATAGGGAAATTTCTATATTTAAGATTATTAGAAAGTTTATACCTCCCAAGAAGTCCCTACTTCAAACAGTTCGTAAAGCTGCTAAATGGCGAGAGTACAATATGAGATTTTCTTAACATAAACAGATAACCCTTTAGATAATTAAATCTAAAGGGGAAAATTTAATAAATTATATAACTGTACTTCATGGTTCTAGGATGTACCTAAAAAGATGAATAAGAGTTTTCTTTTTTGAGAGTAGATATAGGAAGATTTATATTAACTGTTGTTCCTTTTCCTACTTCACTTTCAATAAGTATCTTTCCTTGGTGCTTCTCAATAATTTTATAACAGATCATTAATCCTAAACCGATACCATTTTCTTTGAGACTATAAAATGGTTCTCCTAGGTAAGGTACACGTTCCTGTTCAATTCCACACCCATAATCAGTAAATCGAATGTTTACCTGGTTTTGATCAGGCACATATTCGATTTGAATCAAGATTTCCCCTCCCATTGAAGTTGCCTCAATTGCATTTTTTAAGATATTTATAAAAGCTTGCTTTAATTGATTCCCTTCACAAAGTATGAATGAAGTATCAGATGTAAACTCAGTTGTAATTTGTATGCAATTCATTATCGCTTGAGGTTCAAGTAACATTACAATTTGCTTCATTAATACATTCAGGTCATTAGTTTTAATTTCTAATGCCTCAGGTTTTGCTAATGTCATAAATTCATTAGTAATACTATCTATACGTTCAATCTCTGCTAACACTATATCTATATAATGCTCAGTGTTCTTATTTTCCATTGATTTTAATAACTGCATGAATCCTTTCATTGCTGTTAAAGGATTTTTAATTTCATGTGCAATTGCAGTGGATAATTGACCTACTACAGCAAGTTTTTCCGATTTTCGTAATAATTCTTCTGTTTTTAAACGTTCTGTGATATCTCGAGAGATACTCAAGAAAACATTTTTGCCATTCAGGTTAAAAACACGGACACCAAATTCAGTTGTTATTGTTCTTCCTGTCGGAAAAACAAATTCATCTTGCAAAGTGAAAGCAGTTTGCCCTTCTCTAATTTTTTCTATCACTCTTTTGATTATCGGAGAATCTGGCGGAACGTTACTAGGAAATGGCATCGAAAGAAGCTCTTCTCTACTATATCCAAATCTTTTACATGCAACAGGATTTACCTCAATAAATCGAGCTGGAAGTTGATCCTCATTTAGCTCTACTACATATACTGCGTCAGTTGCTTGTTCGATGAGCGCACGGTATTTCATTTCACTGTCTCTTAATTGTTGATGTAATTGACGGCGTTCTCTTTCTGCTTGTTTCCTTTCAGAAATGTCTCTACAAATTCCTGATAAAGCAATTATATTGCCCCTTAAATCTAGAATTGGTGAAACCGTCACGTTTACATCAATTAGAGTTTTATCTTTTCGTTGTCTAACTGTTTCTAACCTAGTAATAACAGGGTCTTGTATATTGGTATTACTAATATTTTTGATTAACTCTAAAGTTTCATTCATTAAAAAATCAGGTACGCAAGGTAATTTTTTTCCCAAGCTTTCTTTTTCTGACCAACCAAATATCTTCTCGTAAGCTTTATTCGCTTGTATCATATGTCCATCTAAATCAAATATAGTGATAGCATCTACGTTATGATTTACAAATGACTCCAGACGTTCTTTCGTCACCTTTAGTTCATCTTCCGCATTTTTTCTTTTCGTTATATCAACCGTAGAACCAACTACCTCAATAACTGTTCCTTCTCGTATAACAGGCCTAAGAGAGAAAAGGATAATAGTCTCATCAGTTGGCCATGGCAGTTCGAAATTGACTTCTTCACCATCCCATGCCTCTTGATAATATTTTAGTAGTCGAGGAAGTAAATGAAATGGAACAATGGAAGAATCTATGGTCAGTAAACTTTTTCCTACCACTTGTTCGGAGTGAAACCCATGGTGATAAAATAACTGCCCATCACATAAAGTGTGGATAAAATCCCCATTTTCTTTTTTAAATTTAAAAATACCTCCTTGCAATTCATGTACGGTATCCCTTAATACTTGCTTTGATTCTAGTAAAGTTTCATTCGCTTTAGCTAGGTCTTGTGTTAAGTTATATAAATTTTGATAGGATTCCATAAGAAAAACACCAATTAAGAGTCCGCAAGATATAAATAATGTACCTTGGATGTCAAGAAGTATAAGTGAGATAGAAGGAAAAAAGAATCCAAATACCCAATGAATTATGGCTAGATAAACAGCTAGATAAAGAAAGACGCTTTTAAAGGGATGGGTATTTTTGAGATATGTTTTGAATATAGTATATATAGTAGCAATTCCTAAAGCAGCTATCAAAGCTGGTCCCCAATCACCACCAAGGTAGAAAATACGCATAAATAAAATAAAAATTAATGTAATCCAGCCAGCTGTACGACCAAAATAAATAAACGAAATAATAAGAGGAACGGCTCGCAAGTCATAAAACAATCCCATGTGCTTAAAATTAAAAATCATCAAAATAGCAGCTATGATACCTGAATATGTGCCCCAAAATAAATGGATAAATTTGTAATCCACTTTCCTTATAAATACTTGAATAAAAATAGCTGAACTAGCTAGGAAAGAAAAAATAGATAGATTAATGAAGAATCCTGTGAACAGCATGCCATATTCCCCCCTTTTTACATGTATTCGACAAAGAGTATAAAAATCCTACAAATTGCATCATAATTAGACTTATTATTCTAAATAACAAGACTGTTTTGGAGGAGAGATATGAGTAGTGATAAAAATTTAGCTCCTTTTTACCAGGATTATCAATTGGGTGTGTTGGATAACAATATTTATATAATTTTCAGCACAAAAAGTTTCCATTCCAGAGAAAATCACATTCCAGATTTGTTTGTAATCGATTTTTAATGAATCGTTAATATATTTGGTATCGAATGAGATTATGTTTGTTATTCGGGATTTTAAGTAGCTTAAATGAAATTTCGAAAAAAAAGGGTTTGAGAATGATTTTTTTAAGGTTGTTGCATATATTTTATTAAGTATTGGAATTTTTAAAGGTTATTTTGGCAGGGTTAGCGAGGCTTGTGAAGAAACGTAGTGTAATTGTAAAAATATATGAAAACAAAAAGCATGTAAGGATGAGTTGTAAGCGTACTATTGGAAAGGAAGTGGGGAAATCATGATACATCGATATGAAATTGATTTTTCTGTGATGTATGATGGCAAGGTAACAGACTTACAATCAGCAATTATTCCAGCACATTCTTTAGAAGAAGCAAACAAGAAATTACAATCGGAAGTAAAGCGGAGGTTAGGGAAATGTGTTGTCACAATTGATCATACAAGCTTACTTGTTTCAGAGGATAGTCGATACACAATTGGATGAAATGAGGAGAGGAGTCTTGCAATCAGCAAGGCTTTTTTATCGTTTGAGTTTGATGGAAAGCGAACAATTACAGAATTAGTATATCTATCCCGACAAGATTGGTTAGAAAATGGTCATGTTTTACAGAAATCCGAATAGAAAATGAGTAAATCTTCCTTACAAAAATGTCACATTCCTGTAAGGTTATTAGATAGTTTAGCTACTTTTTCCATGTCATAATAAAGACATAAGAAACGCCAATTAAAAATTATAAGTTATAGGAGAGTGTCAATCATGATTGTAACAACGACGCAGGGAATTCAAGGGAAAGAAATTAGTGAATATATTGATATTGTAAATGGTGAAGCTATTATGGGTGCAAATATTGTCCGCGATTTATTCGCTTCAGTTCGTGATGTTGTCGGTGGTCGTGCCGGTGCTTATGAAAGTAAATTAAAAGAAGCACGTGATATTGCAATGGACGAAATGAAAGAACTTGCAAGACAAAAAGGTGCTAATGCCATCGTTGGTGTTGACGTAGACTACGAAGTTGTTCGTGATGGTATGTTAATGGTTGCTGTAAGCGGTACGGCTGTACGTATATAATAAGATAGAAAACAGGCTCTCCCCGTAAAGTGTATACGCTTTACGGGGATTTTTTTGTTGAGAAAATTTTGGGAGTATACCCACAAGGCCGCTTGTACACATGTAATCTCAAAATAACATGCCATAATTTCATTTAAGTCAGTATTTAAACATCTTGCAAAAGCGGTAAATAAATGTACACCGAGGTTCCTACTCCAACTTTACTTGTTATACAAATTCTTCCCTGATGACTTTCAATAATTTTGTAACTAATCATTAAACCGAGACCTGTTCCTTTTTCTTTCGTACTATAAAAAGGTTCAGCAAGTTTTGCAATTCTTTCTTCTGGAATACCAATCCCCTCATCTGAAATACAAATTTCCACCTCATTGTTACTTACTTTCTTAGTGGTAATGATTATGTCTCCCCCATGTGGCATTGCTTCAATCGAATTTTGTAAAACATTGATAAACACTTGTTTTAATTGTTTTTTACAACAATCAATATATACAACGTCAGGATCCGTTTGGAATGTGACATGAATATTTGTCATAATTGCCTTTGTGTTAATTAATGATACAACGTTTTCTAAAATTACATCGATGCTCTCTTGTTCAAAAGAACACACCTCAGGTTTAGCGATAGATAAAAATTCGTGAATAATAGATTCAATGCGCTCAATTTCAGAAAGTATGAGTTGAAAATATTTTGATTCATTTTTCATTTGTATCTCTAATAATTGTATAAACCCTTTAATAACAGTAAGTGGGTTTCGCACTTCATGTGCAACCCCTGCAGCGAGTTGACCGACAGTAGCTAATTTATCTGATCTATTTAATAGTTCCTCTGTCTTTTTCCGCTCTGTAATATCGCGAACCATAACCATCACTTTATCTGTTAATAGCGGTAAACATCGTGCTTCAAAAAAGTAAATACTATTATGCATGAGCAAGGAGTATTCTACAATTTCTATGGAATTATTCTGCTGTACCCTTGCAAATGCTTCTTGTAGCTGCAGTGCAACATCTAAAGGTAACACATCCTGAAATTTTTTATACATAAATTGTTCGACAGGTACATAAAATCTTGATGGACAGCCGGCTTTATAATCAACGATTACTCCGTCAAGTCTTGTTAAAAAACATAAGTCTGGGAGTGCTTTAAAAATTAATTCTAACTCTGAAGATTTTTCTATAAGTTTTTCTTCTACCTGTTTCCGATGCGTAATATCAATACCAACTGCCCAGTAACTGTATCCAGGAACAGGGAATTCTTCTGAAAGGTTTGACCACAGGATTGTTTTTTCATCACCGTTTTTACAAGTAAGTGTCATTTCCCAATCACGAAAGTTTTTACCGAGTTCAGAAAATCCATGAAGTAACTGGTTCCGATACGTTTCATCTGGATAAAGTAGCTCTAACGCGCAAGGATTGTTAATAATTTCAGCGGCACTATAACCTGTTACAAGTTCACACTCTCGGTTCCATATGACAATATTCCCTTCTTCATCACAAGCATCAACCATAACGGGCATGTTGTGTAAAATCGTATATAATTTTTCAGCAGGGATAGATTGATCTTTCTGCAATTGCTGTAATGTATTCATTCCTTTATTCGTTATAATCGTTGCAAGGGATTTAAAGTATATAGTGCAAGATTCAATACTATCTTTAGGCGACAAAATTACAAAATCACCAATCGTATTTTCATTGAATATAATAGGGACATGAATTTTTGTATGTAAATGTATATCAGAGGATGGTGTGCCGTAATGAAATATGATTCCTCCGTTGCAATCAAGCAGCTGATGTGAAATCTGTGTTAAAAGATAAAAGTGTTCTGCCATGGTTTGTATTTCTTTTACGTCAATAATCTCGGTCAGTTTGTACATATTCTCTCACCCCTATTTATGTAAACATGCATATGTATTTATTTTTTTAATTTTCTTAGTTTTTATATTATACAAATTAAATGTGTCGAGGTACACAGAAAAGAGGGGTTATTTTAATTTTTAAATGATTCCTGCCAATTTTTCATAAAAATGCTTTCCAAAAACTCGCCTTAAAAACTATGTCCCTGATAGGTACTTTTTTGAATTACTACCTCAACTATCATAAACAATAAATGAAATCTTTACAGAAAAAAAACAACTTGGATAAGGACAAGTTGTTTTTTTCTAAAGGGCACAGCAAAGAAAGAGTGGAGGAAAAAATGCATACACACATGTCAATGATGTAAAGCAAACCAACAAACAAAACTAAAAATTCAGACAATTATATCGCTAAGGGTTTTTGTATACTCCTTCTTTGTAATTATAAGTCTAGCATGAAAATAAAAATAAAACAACAAAAATATACAATTTTCTGTTAAATTCGACATTTTTTCGCGAGTTACCATTTCCACATTAAGTATCAATTACTAATCTATAAAAGGTGTGTGATCAGTATGGAAAAGGAAAATTTGTTCAAATGGAAGCATTATCAGCCTGAACTAATCTTATTAACAGTAAGGTGGTACCTACGGTACAATTTGAGCTTTCGTAACCTGGTGGAAATGATGGAGGAAAGGGGATTATCAATTGCTCACACAACGATTATGCGTTGGGTTCATCAATATGGACCTCAATTAGAAGAGAAATTACGACATCATCTTAAATCAACAAACGACTCGTGGAGAGTCGATGAAACTTATATTAAAGTAAAAGGGCATTGGATTTTATATCGTGCAGTCGATTCAGAAGGTAATACAATTGATTTTTATCTAAGTAAATCAAGAGATAAACAAGCAGCCAAGCGCTTTTTCGTACGTTTCTAAACCTCGCGTAATAACAGTAGATAAGAACCTTGCCTATCCTGTAGCGATTCAAGAGTTGAAAGAAGAGAAACATATGCCTGAAGGCATACAACTAAGGCAAGTTAGATATCTCAATAATATAGTGGAACAAGATCACCGTTTTATTAAGAAACGTGTGCGTTCTATGTTGGGATTCAAGTCATTTAAAACAGCAATTTCTATATTGGGTGGTGTTGAAGCCATGCATATGATAAAAAAGGGGAAAATTGATTTACAGAATCAGTCTGTCCAAAATCAGAAAGAGTTCGTCCACCGAGTGTTTGGACTTATAGCATAAAATACGATTCCGTTAGGAATCTACTATCATCCATGTTCTTCTTCATATATTTGCACCAGAACCCATAATTCTTTATTCGAGACAATGTATTCGTATCCCTATAAAAGTAAATGATTAAAAAAATTAATTATTTTTGTTTACTGTGAATGTGAGGTGTTCAAATGGCATATTTACAATTTAAAACTTCATACAAACCACACATTAACTCCACTACATACACAAACTAAAATTGTATCCTTTAGGTAGTTTCATTCATATTAAACATTCAAACATACTAATATTATGTAATACGGAAGTTACGCTAAATTAGAGAAAACAAATAAGGGAGAGAAAAAACTATGACGAGATTTGCGAACCATCATGTAGATAACACGATTTTAGAAGAGGATGTAGAGCTTTTAAAAGTTATGGCACACCCAATGCGTTTAAAACTGATCAGTGAGCTTTCTAAACATAAAACACTAAATGTAACCCAAATGACCGAAATTTTAAATATTCCACAATCGACAGTATCCCAACATTTATCAAAAATGAGAGGGAAGGTTTTAAAGGGAAATCGTCAGGGATTAGAAATTTACTATAGCATCCAAAATCCTAAAGCTGAAGAAATTATGGGGTTATTAGGTCCTATACAATAGTTTTCTAAATCACTAAATTCAAATGATAAAGTTTATGTAAAATAATAATCCATTTGAAAACTAAGATTTTTTTAAAAGACGCTATACATAGCGTCTTTTTTTATTTTAAGACCTTACTCATGAATATTATGATCATAAGTTTAGGTTTATCTCGTCTCAAACAGAGAGGAGTCGTAACATAAGTTACGACTCCTTCTATTTAATCGTTAAAACCTTGAAGTGATGTCATTCCACACATACACAGCACAGCAGTACGCTAACACAACACCAAACAACATGTTTACTAACTCTCTTTCCATCTTACATTCCTCCTTTCATGTTTGACATCTATATATTTCCGATTCATCCCTCCTTTGCAGTTTGATATCTATATGTCTCTGACTCTCTGTAGCTAAGATAAAAGCTAGTGATGTAAGGCAGTTTACATTTCCTTAGGTGTTTAGATTTCACCTAATTTTGCCATTAGAGGCTATACTTATATGTTTCTATATAAAAAAGCAGTTTGAAGATTTAGCAGTTTGAGATTTTTTAGTGGTTTAAGCTTTTTTAGCGGTTTAACTTCTTAGCAGTCTTAACTTCTTAGCAGTCTTAACTTCTTAACGGTCTTAACTTCTTAACAGTCTTAACTTCTTAGCAGTTTCAACTTCTTAGTGGTTTAATCTTCGTTAATGGTCTACCGATAAGTAGGGGAGAGGTTACAATTGAACAACGATGTCAAATGTCTGTTTTTCTTTTTGTCGTCTCAAAATAAAAGAATACTCTTTGTTTTGAGATAGTTAATTATTTTTAAATAGAAACTAATGTACCATAAGGATAAGGAACTAAGATAGAAACGCCTGATAAATTGCCATTAGCAACTAATGCGACTTTCACAGCAAATAGTAAAAAATAATTAACTAACATATTTAACGTTACTTTAAAATACCCTAATCGCATCTCAATAACACATCACTACTTGTCTTTTTGAAACGTAACTCAGAAAATCTATACAACTGCCGATAATAAAGATTATGTAAACTAAATAATTATAAACTTATATAGAAAGCCCGTAAAATCTTATCCTTTCTGAATATAAAAATATAGGGACCTTTATCGTTTTCCGTCAGTAGGCGTAAGCCTAACGTTTTTTGGTTCTGGTGCAAAGATAAAATAAAAGAGCATATAGCACATATATTTTTAGTGGAATTGTATTTTATGCTATAAGTCCAAACACTTGGTGGATGTACTCTTTTTGATTTTGGACAGACTGGATCCGTAAATCAATCTGTCCCTTTTTTATCATATGCATGGCTTCAACACCACTCAATATAGAAGTTGCAGTTTTAAATGACTTAAACCCTAACATATGACGCACACGTTTCTTAATAAAATGATGATCTTGTTCCACTATATTATTGAGATATCTGACTTGCCTTATCTTTTGCCTTCGGGCATATGTTTCTCTTCTTTCAACGCTTGAATCGCTACAGGATAGGCAGGGTTTTTATCTACTGTTATCACACGAGGTTTAGAAATGTACAAAAAAGCCAAGGATTTCTTGAAAAAGCGCTTGGCTGCTTGTTTATCCCTTGATTTACTTAGATAAAAATCAAGGGTATTCCCTTCTGAATCAACGGCACGATATAAATACATCCATTGCCTTTTCACTTTAATAAAGGATTCATCGACTCTCCATGAATCGTTTGTTGATTTAAGATGATGCCGTATTTTCTCTTCTAATTGAGGTCCATATTGATGAACCCATCGCATAATTGTAGTGTGAGCTGTGGATAAGCCTCTTTCCTCCATCATTTCCACCAACCAGGTTACGGAAGCTCAAATTGTACCGTAGGCACCACCTTACCGTTAATAAAATTAATTCCGGCTGATAATGCTTCCATTTAAATATATTTTCCTTTTCCATACTGATCACACACCTTTTATAGAGTAGTACTATCAGTATGTCCAAGTTTGATAGACCATTTTCATATACTTCAAAGTTTTTTGCACCAGAACCAAAGAAAAAGACATCCTTCCGGATGCCTTTCCACAGTTTCTAGGTTTACACATTTTGTAAATGTGATAGGACGTTAGGTTCGAATCTAACGATTAAAGAAAAAAATCTGAGCAGTTCTATTACATTATATGCTAATCTGGACTAGTAATTCTATGCAATTTTACATATTAGGGGTCACAACACAGCCCATCAAGCTAAGGTCTTGAAGTACCCCCTAAACAAAATTTTTAATTTTCCCACAGTTATTTATGTGAATTCAATTCGTTTTTTTGTTTTGGGGGCGTTATAAGCGTGTCCTTTTACACTTTTCTATCAATGAAACTATTATTTTACTCCTACGTCATTCCAAGCTTTTTGCACAGCTTGATATGTCGCGCTATTAACGCCATCGTAATCAGCAACAGATTGTAATAAAGCAGCACGTGCCTTGCTGAAATCACTTGTTGGCGTAAGGTACGTTGTTAAAGCACGGTAGTAGATTTTTTCTGCTTTTTCCTTACCAATAGCATTGATTGTTAAATAAGCAGCTTTATTTGGAATACCGCTATTGATATGTACGCCGCCATTATCTCCTTCTTCTGTTGGTGGTAAATATTGATAGTCATTCATATGAGCAGGTTGGCCATACTTTTCAGGATTTGATAAGCTGCGAAGTGCATCTCCTGCAACTTTTGGCGTAGTTACAGCTTCTCCTAAATCCCAGTTGGCTGGATCAACGAAATATCCAAATACATCAGAAAAAGATTCGTTTAGTGCCCCGGATTGATTTAGGTATTCAAGCTCAGCTGACTTGTCAGTTACCGCATGTGTTAGTTCGTGTGCAACAACATCAAGAGAACCTGACAGCGGTGCGAATTGAACACCATCGCCATCACCATATACCATTTGTTGTCCATTCCAGAATGCATTATTGTAGTTGGTTCCGAAATTAATTCCAGAACGAATCGTTGCACCTTTTCCATCAAAACTGTTACGGTTATGAACATTTTTATAATAATCATATACTTTTCCTGCATTAAAATGAGCATCAACTGCAGGAGCTTGGCTCTTATCTATCCAAGCATTATCTGTATCGAATAAATAGTAATTACTTGGATTTTGCCAATCAGTGCCATGATTAGTTGTATTTGTCTCAATAACGCCACCGTTCATCGGCTTTGTTGTGTCTTTTAAATAGTATTTTCCATATTGACTGCTATAAGTTGTATTCAGGCTTTTTCGATCCCCTAATACGCCGTTGCCATAGCCTTTTTGCGGAGTATCTGCATCTGTAACTGCATTATATGAATTTACAATTGTTCCATCTTCTGCGTTTACATAGATTTTCCAGTTTGCTCCATAAGGTTTAATGAATTGTAATTGTACTTTATAAGCTAAGTAATAATTCCCGTCTTTTTCATAAACAACTAAATCTGCCTTTTCATTTGTAGATTTTACGGTTTCTTTCATTTGTTCTAACGGAGTCCCATTTGTTTCTACAAATGTATCTTTTTTTGCTAGATTAATATGTTTCCATGCATTTGAAAGGGCAGTTTCGTTTGAAATCTTTGCCTTTGTATTTCCTTTCAAACGTTCAGCGGCAGCGGGATGTACGTCTCCGTTTACCGTTGTTACTTTGCCATCACGATCTGTATGAACAATGAAACGTGCACCATCAACTGGAACTTTATTAATAGATTGAATGTACACATAATGTTTCATTCCTAAATCATCTGACTTTACTTCTTTCAGTGTTAAGTCAGTTTGTGGGTTGATTTTAAATAATTCTTTATTTTCTTCAAGGAACGATTTTACCGCCTTTTCTGAATCTACTTTTTTACCAGATAATTTTCCTGAAAGGAAAGATGGATTTCCTTGTTCATCATTCCACTTTTTTTGAACGACTTCCATTTTGTCCAAAGCTTCTTGCTGCGATACTTGTTCTGCTGCAAAGGCAGTTGAAAATGGAGCACCTAAAACCATTCCGGTTGCTAGTAATGTAACGACGGATTTCTTCATTTTTATTTCTCCTCTCAATACTACGTATAATAAAGATGTATCTTATTAAGGAATTATACAGAAAAAATATTATTTTGTTATTATTAATGTAAAATTGCATATTTTTCAAAAAATTATAATATTTTGGGTTCTGGTGCAAAAACTTTGAAGTATATGAAAATGGTCTATCAAACTTGGAAATACTGATAGTACTACTCTATAAAAGGTGTGTGATCAGTATGGAAAAGGAGAATTTATTTAAGGGGAAACATCATCTTGTTAACCGTACGTTGGTACCTACGGTACAACTTAAGCTTTCGTGATTTGGTGGAAATGATGGAGGAACGAGGGTTATTCCTGGCTCATACAACTATTATGCGCTGGGTACATCAATATGGGCCGGAGTTTGATAAACAAATTCGACGTCATCTCAAACAAACAAATAACTCATGGAGAGTGGACGAAACATATATAAAAGTAAAAGGACAATGGATGTATTTATATCGTGCCGTTGATTCTGAAGGAAATACAATTGATTTTCATTTAAGCAAAACAAGAGATCATAGGGCTGCAAAGCATTTTTTCAAGAAAGCTTTGCAGTCTTTTCATGTTTCAGAGCCCGGTGTGATTACAGTAGACAAAAACCCGGCCTATCCAATTGCTATCGAACAGTTGAAGAAAGAAAAAAGGATACCAATAGGCACCCAAATCCGAAGGATAAAATATTTAAATAACATAGTAGAACAAGATCATCGTTTTATTAAAAAACGTATACGCTCTATGTTGGGATTTAAATCATACAAAACATCAGCCTCTATATTGAGTGGGGTTGAAGCCATGCATATGGTCAAAAAAGAACAAATTGATTTGCAGGACCAGTCTGTCCAAAATCAGAATATTTTTATTAACCAGCTGTTTGGATTAACTGCTTAACAGGTGATTCCGTTAGGAATCCTTGATTCTTTTTTATTTATCATCTTTTTGCACCAGAACCTCTATGAGTATAATCGATTTGAAAAACAAAAGAAAGCTGCATAATCTTTGAAAATGATACCTACTTAGGCTTATATGGCATGCTCATTTTTAAGGACAAAAAGCATTTTAAGAGGTTTTTAGTTCATATGAACTAAAGTTCATTTTGTCTCCGTTCTTAAGTTGATGGGCATGTATGGTGACCCCTTTAAAGCGTCTTTTCTTTATTTTTATAATTTAGTTGTCTGACGTTTGATAATCATAAATCTTTTCACGAATAGCGGATGCAATAAATTCTTCAATAGAACTGTTCGTTTCTTTTACAATGTTTGTGATTGCATGGTATTCACTGCTTGTTATCGTTACTGCCTTAGTAACACTACTGCTATCTAAATACACGCTATTATTAACACGTCTTGTTAATTTTCCTTCTATTATATATGGGGTTAAACAATCAATCCATTCTACCTGCATTTGCATTGGTAATTGAATAATGGATTGACGTACATCAAAGTACCAAAAACCATCTTCCTCAGAAACCTTAATATTTCTTGGTGATGCATACTGTAGTACTAAGTCAATTAAGTGAAAAATGTTACTTCGCAATTGATTTGATTTAGGAAAACGAAACTTTACAAACTTTTGGTGATGACTTCTTGGTTTATCGGATAAAATATATGCAGGCTTATACCCCATTTTAATTGAATCTTCTAGTGTCATATTGTTTCCAAACTCATCAATAAGCACAATATCCCCGCGCTTCGGAATGGATATAATGCGTGCTAATTTATTACCTTCCATAAATTTTTGGAACAATACTACATTATATTTTTGTGAGAATGTATACAGCGTATTGGCCTGATCCAATTGCTGTACCAATCCGTGTATTTCTTCCTCATTTACAAATTTAGTCTCACGATTACGATGTTTCTGTATAGTACAAGTCAATTTTCCTTCTTCTATCCACTTTTCAAGTTGATACATGCTCACATTATAATCTTTAGCTGCCTGATATAAGGTAATTCCTTCTGTTTCACGATCTTCTTTGAGCTTTTCTATGTCTTCTCGTTTAAATAAAAAGCTACCATCTAAACGCCAGGTCTCTCGATTAATGGGATTTAATTGTCCTTGTTTCATAAGAGTACTAAAAATGAAGCTACTAATTCCTAAATAAGCTTTTACTTCATTCGTATTCATATTTATTTCCTGTCTTTCAAACATACCTTTTCCTCCTATGTGTAAACTTCTGTTATGTGAAATCAATAATTTTATTATGTAAAGTTAAATTAATAAAAAATATAATGTAAATTAATTATAACACAATCATAACTTAATTTACTTTTAAAAATATATGAAATTAAAATTCACTTTCTAATTAAATTATCTTTTATATAATTAGAAATTATATAAAAGATAATTTTTAAAAAAAATTAGATAATAAGTATAGAAAATGGGAGATTTTCTATGGTTATTTAATACTTTCATTTTTATAAAATTTAATCTTACTATGTAAATAACTTTGAATGTAATTAGGTTATAATATTAGATATAAAAGGAATTAATATGGAGTTGAGTAACAATGAAATTTGAATTGAATACAATTCATAGTGAAATTTATTTAGAAAACATAGAGAAACAAAAACAAAATTTTGCCAACATAATTGCGTTATGGAATCAAGATTATTTAAATGAAGCTGAAGTTAAAAAGGAAAATAACGAAAGAGAAGATTCATATACATATGAGGGATTTTCAGATGAAGAAATATTGTATTACTATTTAAATCGGCAAACACATTTTGATCAAGAAAAACGTATAAAGGATGAATCAAGAACTCTATATGCGCGTGATTTAAGCCAGTTTTACTTCTTTATCAAACAAAGTACTGAATTTCTGCAGCAAGATGTAAAGGACTATAAAGTTGGCCAAGTCTGGAGGAATCTAAGGAAGCGCCATATCCGTAACTATCAAAAATGGTTATCCCAGGACGCCATCTCCTATCAATCAAAAGAAAAATACAAGGCATCTACGATTAGTCGGAAACTTGGTGTAATCCGTTCTTATTTGAAATGGCTATACGAAATCCAATATATCCAGGAGCCTCTTCATGTAGAGATTCTAAGCACGGCGGTGAATAAACAATATAAACCAAGGCGTGAGTTATCATATGAGGAAGTGAAGCAGCTGCTAAACTACTACAAGGATAATGAAATTAACTATGCTTTTTTATCAGTCCTTGCTACTACAGGGTTACGTGTTGCAGAGGTGGCACATGCAAAGTGGGAAGATCTTGAGTATGACGCTATACGTGAACGTTACTATTTAACAGTTGATACAAAGGGAGATAGTGAACGGATTGTTTCTATTAATAAGGAGATTTTTAATCGGATTGCCGCATTTCGAACTCGAAGAAGATTACCTATAGACATTGGGAATAGAAATGGTGGAACGGTATTTCAAACTAAGAATCATACTGCTTATAGAGATAATTACTTGTCACAATATATTTCTAAAATCATTAAGGAGACACAGCTACCCTTTACAGAGAATATCCGAATTACTCCCCACTTCTTTAGACATTTTTATGTACAGTACTTGTATGATTACAAGGGATTACCACCTCATGTCATCGCAGCTGCAGTTGGTCATAAAAATGATCGGACTACGAAAGAAAATTATTTGAAGCAAAGATTAACAAAAGATAATGATGCCGGAAATCTAATTTTGGAGGATGAATTCTAATTTTAACGCTTGATAATTAGTATTACATGGATACAATATTATTGATTGTAGTTGTGTATTTTTTACATAACTACAATCAATTATTAGGCTGTTTGTTGGTGTTTATTCTTATAAGTATTCATTAATTATTCGCCAAGATTCCCTAAAAATTGTCGTATCTATAGGGAGGCGTGTAGAGCCTTGCTATAATGTAAGTGTAACTATTTTTTCTTTTTCTTCATTGCTTAATGTGGTAGGACCCCATATCCATCAACTTAAGAACTCATTACAGCCAACTGTAGATGAATATTAATTATTTTTTCACTAGACTAACCCATACATGATAAAAATGTACATGACAAATAGAACCTATTGGGTCTGAATTTTTGATACTATGCAGCTCGATCTTGGCACATGGTATAATTGTATATGACACCTTACGAATAAAAAAGACCACCTCATATAAGATGGATTCCACTTTCTTGCTATTCAAAGAAATCATCATACCCCGCATTATAAATACCGATAACGGTTAGTTTGTACTCTTGATCTCCATATTTTTTTCTCTTCTCACGAACAACAGAGCTGTTTCAAAAGCTCCCTCTTAGCAGAAGTTTACTTTTGTGACAGCTCCAGTTACTCTATATATTATTTATTGCTTGTTTCTACTTGCTTGGCCTCTGTTGTTTCAGCAGCTTTTGTCAGCTTTCCTTCTTTTTCAAGCTGAGCAATCAGTTCATCTAACGTGACCCCTTTTTCTTTAGCCATTTCTTCTAAGTTGACAGTTTCACTGGATTTTGAATCTGCCGCTATTTCGGTAGCCACAGTTGTTTCAGCAGCTTTTGTCAGCTTTCCTTCTTTTTCAAGCTGAGCAGTTAGTTCATCTAACGTGATCCCTTTTTCTTTAGCCATTTCTTCTAAGTTGACAGTTTCACTGGACTTAGTATTTTCCCACATGTCGTTGTTGCTCGCAGCATATGCAGATCCTCCAACAACAGATAACCCTAGCACAAGTGTAGCGATTGTTAATTTTTTCTTCATATTAAATTCCTCCTAGAATGTTTTTAACCTCTACCATACGATAGATAGATTCTATAATATTACAATTGAGCCTGCTTGCCTGCATCCTTTCTATTTGATGTTACCAGTATATAAAAATCCATGTTAAATCCTTGTTAAGAGAAACACTTCTTAAAAATTCACAAAAAAAGGCTTTAAATAAACAGGTTCAACAACCATTCAAAGCCTTTTTCATTTTCTTATTTTATTTTACCAAGTGTAATTTCGAAACAAGTACCGCCGTTCTCATTATCCGTAACTACGATGTTTCCATTGTGCTTGGTTATGATATTTTGCACAATGGAAAGTCCCAAGCCTGAGCCACCCCATTCACGAGAGCGTGATTTATCCACTCGGTAAAACGGCTCAAATATATTCTTTTTTTCCTCATCGGGGATACCAATTCCCGTGTCTTTAATTTCAACCATTACCTGCTTTTTATCCGATTTAACTTTAATCATTACCTTACCACCGTCGATATTGTATTTAATACCATTTTCAACAAGGTTATAAAACGCTCGATAAAGTAAATCTGTATTTCCGTAAAACACTATCAGCGCAATCCAAATATAGTTTAACCTCTTGTTCATCAGCAATATTTGTTAAAAAACTAAGAATTGAAAGTTTTTTAATTTTTTTACAAATAGCACACAAAAATGACATACTTCTAGACTATTTTTAGATAGAGGAATTATTTTTTGAAATGGTTACTACATATAAAGGAGACTTCAAAATGGATATGGATTCATATTATTGGGAAATGGTTAAGAAAAATATTGGTGTGTATTCTGAACAGGAACAAGAATGTCTTCGAAATAAGAAGGTCATTATTTTTGGACTAGGGGGAGTAGGTGGATATGAAGCAATTCTGTTTTCGCGAATGGGAATAGGGCATATTACCGGTGTTGATCCCGATGAATTTGAAGTTTCTAATATTAACAGACAAATGTTAGCGCTTTCTAGTGTTGTAGGTGAACCAAAAGCAAAAGTTGCAGAACAGGTTGTAAAAGATATACATCCCTATATATCAACAAACTTTATACAAACAAGAGTAGATGAAGATAATGTAATCGAGCTTATAAAAGGGCATGATATTGTAGTAGAAGCCGTAGATGATATGCCTTCAAGAGTTATTATACATAGAACAGCTAGAGAATTAGGCATACCAAGTGTGGGGATGTCAGGTAGCCCCCCAACACGAGGATTTGTTTCTACATTTTTCCCAACCGGAATTCCTTATGAAGAAGCATTAAACATCTCAAGTGTCGGATGCAAATTAACAAATCAAGAATTAAGACAACAAATTGCTGATATAAAGAAAAGTCGAGCTTGGTATTCTGTGGAGAAAGGCGCACCAAAAGAGTGGGCGCAAGATTTTTGTGATGGAAAAGCAGGCTGGATTATCACACCGATGCGTGCTCATCTATTGTCACTATTTAGCTTTCATGAAGCAATACAAGTTTTAACTGGTCGTGAACCTCTAGCTAGAGCGCCTAAAGGCATTGTAATGGATTTAGATAGTCATATCCCGGTTCAAGTAAAAGAAGTCCCAAAGGGTGGATGGGATTATAAAACACTGTAAGGAGGAATATAACTTGTTAACAAAAAATAATGATATGCAAAATATATATGAAGAAAGTTTTACGCGAAATATTGGTGTTATCTCTGTAGCAGAGCAGGAGAAATTAAAAAATTCTCGAGTTACTGTAGTTGGAGCAGGGGGCGTAGGAGGAATTACACTCATCCAATTGGCGCGAATGGGTGTGGGTTCTTTACATGTTATTGATCAAGATGTATTTGAAGCAAGCAATATCAATCGACAAATGCTAAGTTCCAACAGTAAATTAGGACAGCCGAAGGCAGATGTTGCTTTAGAAGTTTTGCAAGACATTAATCCATTATTACAAATAGAGATAACGAAAGAATTTGTTACCGAGGACAATGCATTAGAACTTCTAACGAATACAGATGTCATTATAGATGCAACTGATAATTTAGTAGCGAGAGTAATTATCCATCGTACAGCTCAAAAATTAGGGATTCCTTCTATTTGGATTGCAGTTACACCTCCCTTTAGAGGTGGCGTCATGTCTTTAACTCCTGACTCTACGCCTTATGAAATCGCGTTAGGATATCCGTCTTATCAACAAGAGCTAACACCAGAAATGCAAAATAAAATTCATAAATTAAAAGATGGACGTGCTCTTCATTCCGTCAAGCATGGTGCGGATGAGAAATGGGCAAATAATTATGTACAAGAAGATCGTCCATGGGCTGTGCTGTCTCCCGTTGCGAATATCGTAGGCATTCTAGCAAGCTTTGAAGCATTTAAATTTATAATAAATCGAGAAGACTTAAAACCTGTAATAAGTCCAAATTTAATACAAATTAACCTTGCAAATCAAAATATGGTACATGTGTCTGTACCTGAAAATGATAGTTGGGATTATACAACATTATAGATGAGGTAAGAGAATATGCTTCCTTTTTTGTTACTGGGGATTATTGTTACACTCGCTCTACTTGTTAAGGATTATGCGCTAGCTGGTGCGGCTTGTTTATTAGGAGTTTTACTTGCTGTTGGACAAAAAACTTTATTACATCTTATTCAACAATATTCTTTTACAATTGGTATTTTCTTTCTGATGCTATTCCTTTTAGTACCAATTACATCTGGAAAGATTACAAGTGAACACGTAATAAAATTAATTACCTCTCCTATCGGATTAGGATCCATTCTAGCAGGTTTTACTGTGTCATATATAGGAGGAAAAGGTGTAGGAGTTCTACCTATGAATCCTATGATATTGTTAGGTGTCTTAATAGGTACTCTTATTGCCGTATTATTTACAAAAGGGTTACCAGCCGGATTAATTATTGCGGCTGGAATCATAGCTATCATTTCTATGAAATGAAAGGAATATTCTAAATGAAGATAAAATGGACACATATTAGTTTAGTAGGGATTTTTTTGATAATACTTATGTCTAGTTGTTCTAATATCAAAGAAACCTCTCAAAATGATCAAACTTCTAAAGTGGTAAAACAAGAATTAGAAATTCAGCAAGGAGAAGAAAATTTATTTTTGCTTCATAAAAACTTAAATAATAAAAAACAGTATACATCTGATGAAATCATTTTATTTTTAGAACCATTTAGTGTACCTACAGCTCAAGCATTTGATGTACCAAAATTTTCATGGATGGATGAGTATGCCAGAAAAGGGTATGATACTTGGGCTATGGATTTCAGAGGGTTTGGTCGTTCTTCTCGCCCTAAAGAAATGTCAGATCCTCCTGCCCAAAACCGTCCGGTTATTCATTTGAATGATGCAACTAAGGATCTAGAAACAATTGTAAATTGGATTAAAAAGAAGAGAAACGTAAAAAAAATTCATATTGTTGGATGGTCATATGGAGGTGTTGTGGCTGGAAATTATGCAATATCCCATTCTCAAGATATTAATAAACTTATTTTATATGGATATATGCATGGGTTCACACTTCCTATGATGACACAGCCTTTCGAAAACCCACTACAACCTAATCAGTTTAATCCTGAAGCACCAGCTTATCAAATGGTGGACTTTGATAAAGGAATGCATCATTGGCATATGATGATGGGAAATAAAAAAATTGTTACAAACGAAGCAATGGATGCCGTAAAACAAGTTTTTATTGATTCAGATTCTATGAGTAAGAAAAATAATCAAACGATTCGTCGACCAGTCGGTCCACTTGAAGATTTATTTTATATTTGGAAAAATCAGCCCCTATATGATGTATCTAAGATTACCACTCCATTACTTGTCATTTACGGGGAAGATGACATATTTGCAGACCGAAATATGATGTCAAAATTAACAAGTACAAAACAAAAAAAAGAAGTAGTAATCCCTGATGCTACACACTGGGCTGTTTATGAAAAGAATCGTAATACCCTATTCGAACAAACATTAAACTTTATAGAAGCGAAAGAAGGCAAACAGGAATGAAAAAGGGTTTAACAATATTAGATGCTACCTTGCGTGAAGGAGAACAACAATGTGGTATTCGTTTCTCCAAGGAAGACAAAATTACATTACTTCACATGTTAGAGGATTTTGGAGTAAGTCTTATCGAAGTTGGACACCCTGGCATCTCTGAAGAAGAAGAAGAGATTTGCCGAGAAGTTGCAGCATCTGCAAAGCACGCCGAAATACTTATGCATGCTCGGGCGAAAAAAGAAGAAGTTCATGCGGCTTATCGTGCTGGTGCCGATTGGATAGGAATCTGGGCGTCTATTAATCCTATTTCTTTACAAACAAAGTATACCAATCGATCAAAAGATTATGTTATTAATCAGGTGAAACATGCTATTGAAGAAGCAAAATCTTTAGGAATGAAAATCCGTTTTACTATTGAAGATGCTTCACGAACGGAATGGGAAGATATCGCCTACATTGGACAGATTGCACATATAGCTGGAGCAGATCGAATCAGTTTAGCAGACACTGTAGGAATTTGGGAGCCAGGTCAGTGTGCGACAATCGTGAAGAAATCTGTTGAGACATTCCCTTGTGAGATTGAAGTTCATCTTCATAATGATTTAGGATTAGCCATGGCAAATGCTCTTGCTGCAATCGATTCAGGGGCATCTGTCATTGATGCTACATTGTGCGGAATAGGTGAACGTGCTGGGATTGTTGATTTGCTAAATTTATCAGTATTTTTATCTCAAAAGCGTAATCTACAATGCTTTAAACTACAGATGATTTCTGAATTAACGCACTCTCTCCAATTAGCTACTGGTTGTCAAGTAGATCATTGGAGACCGATTATTGGAAAGAATATATTTACTCATACTGCATCCTATCATATACAAGCTGTTCAGCATAATTACTCAGCATACGAGGGCATTCAACCTGAAATGATAGGAAGAGTAAGGAACATACAACAAAAACATATAGAAAGAAAAGGGCCTCGGCTTTCAAAGTCTCTCCGAGTTAGTAAACCATTTGTAAAAGGAGCATCTGAGCTTTTATATCATCGTGATGGTCCAGGAGAGCGTTGGGTACAGATGGATTATAGAACTGATGAACGTGCTTCATTTTATGTAATACAGCGTGTATTTTACGACGCCCATATGGATGAGAACTTAGAAGGACATGTAGATACTCATGCACATCATTGTGATAGTGCCTTTATTTTTTGGGGGAATAGAATAGATGGTACAGGTCTCATATGTGAAGTTGAAATTGAAGGAGAATTGCAAATAATTGAAAGTCCAGCATCTGTTTTTATTCCATCGGGGTTAAAACATAGGTACAAATACCTTTCGGGTACAGGAACATATACAAACATCGTACTAGCACCTAATTATAATTCTAGTTTGTTAGAGGAAAACTCATCAAAAGTATTTGTATATTAGTAAAATATAAAAAAGTTTTTATTTCTGTTATGATGATGTTTTAGTAAACCATCTGACTGATAAGAGTATAAGCAGCCTCAATGTTCTTTATGTGAAAAAAGAAAAAACAGATAGAATGCAATATGTTCTTTGAATTCTATCTGTTTTTTGAATGGCCCCAAAAAGAAAGAATCGTTGCCGTGCCCCTGTTAAGCAATTATTATCAAAAAAAAATTCCATCCTTGAAGGAATATATCTATGGTCACTGATTTATGCTTACAAGTGCCAAACACTTATAGTAGGGGTACCGCCAGCATTTCGGAAAAAAACCACGCTAAGCCAAAAATACAATAAGCTGTCCATATGGACAGCTTATTTACATAATTATCGTTATCGGTATTCAATGTATCTAGAATTCTATATAAAAATCCCTTCATTTTAATTTTGAAGGGATTTTTATAAACAATTAAATATCTATTTTAAAGGAGTTAATATTTCTTCTTGATTTGTTACTTCAATAGAAATTGGAGGAAGTTTCTTATCTCCAATTAAAACATTAAGATTCCATGTCCCACTTTTAGGGAATTTCATATTTATCGCTTGATGTGAAATAAACTTTATACTGTTTTTGCTAACAGAATTACTTAACGGTAATATGTTAGTTTTTTCATAAAAAGAGTGGATAGATTGATCATACTGGTTTATATGTTTTATGTCTGCGATTTGAATTTCTTGTTTTGTATTTGGATGAATAGCCGTAATCTTAAGCGATTGATCAGATTTTAGTTTCTCAGTTCCCCACAAAAACCAATCATATGTTTTACTCTGATTTACAACTATAGGTTGCTTAATAAAACCTATCTGATTTTCTATACCATATAAATCATAAATCCAATGTATACCTTGGTCATGCTCTTTAACTTCAAAAGATGATGCGTTTTTATTAACTTGTATAGCTTCTGTTTTTCCATTCCATCCAATGATACCTGTAACCAAGATTCCTATGCTAACACAACCTGTAGCAATATAAGACTTGTATTTAACCAGTACACCCACCCCTTTCCGATTGTAACTATATTTTACAAAAAAAGTATGTACTTGCTGTGAATTTAAAATAAAATATTTCCATAATTATCGTTATTGGAAGTCGTTTTAAAATTCTACATGTTTACTATTTTCTTGTTCTTACGAATAAACCACAACACCACAGTTAAAAATAATAAAAAAATCAGTAAAAAGAGCGGTATTTTTTGAATAAAGAAAAATCCTTTCCAAAAATCTAACCTAGTACTATCAGGAGAATCTGTTGCCATCCCACCTATAAAAAAAGACAACGGAATAGTAAGTATATTTATCCCTAAACCGATCATTACGAATGATAGATTTTTACTCCAGATTTTTGGTAATGCAGCCATAATAAATAAAACTAATGCGGTACCAATTATAAGAAACAGTAATCCAAAATAAAATCCAAAATAAAATACAATATCCACAATAAATCCCATAATACCCCTCCAAGACTTTAATTGTACCATCAATAAGGGTAATTTTGGTTGAATATGATATTCATAGAAAGTTAACATAACGCAATATTATCGGTAGCAAGAAAAAGGCGAATTCCCTTTGAAAGTAGGGATTCGCCTTTTTCTTTTTCTATAACCCTATTCATCTTTTTATACATTCTTGTCCTGGCGTGGGTTCAGGGCTCTTGTTTGTTACTGTATTAGCCCAAAAACTGTATAAAATCTTGCATACTCTTAGCGTGGTTTTTTTCCGAAATGCTGGCGATACCCCTAGTAGTGTAGCTGTCACTTTGGGTGATAAATCGTAGTGCGAGACGCGCCCCACTTTTCCGTGATATCCTCACCATATCCCAAAAAAAAAATTGTACGTTTGGACACATTTCAACTTATTCTCTGTACGCTACAACATAAAATATCCCCAAGGCAGGTGTTGCAAAAATCAACATATATGCAACACTTGCCTTGGGCTTGATTTTTAAAGCGGCACGACATTGCATATATTACGTTGCAAATCAATCTCCAAAAATGATACAATATTTGTTTTTTCCTAAAGAGTTTATCATAATAAAAGGAGCTAGATTCTATATCTTAGCTCCCTTATTTGCAAATTATTTAATTATAAAGGCTACGATTGCTAAAACGATACACATAATCCCACTTAATAATTGTCCTATTCCAGAACTCTGACCATTAATTAGCAAGTTGAAAAGATTTTTTCTGGTTTGAGTTTTTCCTACGAATGCATCATACTTCTTCATTTTATATACACCCGATAAAATTAATGCTACACCAATAACGATAAGTAATACTTTTAAAGCCACTATATTTACCTCCACTTATTATGTATATGTTGAATTTTTCTCAATCATTTTTTAGTTGTTATTATAATCGTGAACAACACTCGTCTATAATTTCTAAAAAATCATTATCAATTTTTATAAGTTAATTATTACATTTTAACATTAAATAAACTATCTAATAACCTTACACAAGGATGACAGTTCTGTAAGGATAGAAGAAAACAAACAAGCTATCTACAAAAGCCTTTTTTCTTGTTATTGATAAATATACTTTACTTTTTCCATTTCTCTGTTCTCTTTTACAAGTAAGATCACTAGCAACCCTGTCAATAGCCCTACAAGTAAGACAAATATTGTAACAGCAAGATACTTAAAAATGTTAGGCTAATAAGCTTTATAAACCTATATTTTTAATCCAGTCTATAGAAATATTGCACTAAAAATACAATTGTTATGATAACCATGAGACCATTAACTATAAGAGCTATTACAATCGATAATTCCATAGTAGGTAATAACATAATACATAGTGAAACAATGGATGCAATAAAGGGAACACCCTGCCTTGTTCTTGTTATGCAAAACCCTTCACTTTTTTAAGCTGTGGAATTATTCAACCGATAATTAGCAATAAAGGCGTGGTAGCCAAAATGCCTAACCATCCAAAAGCACTCTCAATAAACCAAGATAAAAGTGGCATGATTGAAGAAAATATGAATAAGTTCAATACTAATAGAAATAATTGTATGAGAGATAATTTTATATGTAAGTTTATTTGACTCATAATGCTCCACCTAGATTTATGCGTATTTTACACCAATTCATTATAAATCTATTTACATTTCATTTTTAATATATAAATTGTTACTATGCAGAACAAAAGCAATCTGCATTCACTTTCCCCCTTAGTTTTCACCATTATATGTGGCAGAAAAAGCCTTAACGATTTAAAAAGAAAGAAGATTGTAGATTGTTTTCGATTTTTATATTACCGTGCGCGATAATATAAACAGACTGCAAAGCCTTCTGAAAAAAATGCCTTGCAGTCTTATAATTTCTTGCTTTATTTTATATTTTTTAACACCTATTTATAGTTTTTGTATGATCTTAACTGTTCCAGTCTATCTTAAAATGTCCATAACTATCAAAGATATGTTTTTTATATCCATCTTTTGTCGGAAGAGAAACAGTTTCGTTTACATAAATCTCGCCATTGTCTTTAGCATAGTAATCGAACCATCCAAACTGTGAATCGGAGCGTGCCCAAGCTGTGAATTTTCCTACCGTAGCTTCTCCAGAATCCTCGAAGCTATGCCATTTATCATTGATTTTTTGCCAGCCTGTTTGCATTTCGCCTTTATCATTATAATAGTATGTTTTACCGTTAGTTTTTACAAAACCTATCTGAGTAGCATGTCCCCAGTCATTAAATAAATATGTTTTTCCGTCAATCGTTTCTGTACCATTCACAGTAGAAGATTTTCCATCTCTAAAATAATATTTTTTTCCATCAAATTCCTTCCAACCGGAATAGTTAATTCCATCTTCTAAACTAAAATAATTCACTGTATTACCTATTTTGCTGATCCCTAGTGGCTGAAGTCCACCATCTTTCCTAAATGATAATGTTTTATTGTCCAAAGTAACATTAACTGTTTTGTTTAGAGCTTTTCCATCCAATCCATAAGCAATCAGAAGCACACCTTCGTCGGAAAAACGAAGAGTGACACCTTGATCTTCTAAACGTAGTACATTTGTAGTAGGCTTGTAATCTTTAAAATAATAAATTTTATTATCAATTTCTTTCACGCCTTCTTTAATAAACGCTCCTGAAGCATCGGAATAGTATAGATCTTGCCATGCTGATTTCTGTAGAACACCGTCATCATTGAAGTTATAGTACTTCCCATCAATGTCGACAGTTCCGCCTCCTGAAGTCCTGTGATTACTATTTGGATTAAAATAATACGTATTCCCCTCAATTTCTTGCCAGCCCTTTAAAAGAGTTCCTGAAGAATCCGCATAATAATGAGAATTATCTCTTTTTATCCAACTATTTGTTATCAATTTTCCAGAATTGTATGCAGTCCATATAGAGTTATCTTTTGCATCAAATTTGAACTCTAACCCGTCATATGTCTTTCCTTCATGTACCTTTGTCTCATTTTTCTTACGAGGATGCCAATCAATCAACCAATTATTCCACTCATGTGCTGCAAGGCGAGCTGTGAGTTTACTAGCTTCATTAATATCACCAGTAGTCCTCGCTGGTGCACTTTTACCACTTCTAGGAACGTATAAATATTGCCCTTTATTATTTTTTAAAGAAAACTGACCGTCTTTTCGAACAACAAGATCCCATATTTCATCAGAACTGATATCTCCATCATGAGTATAAATCCATTGACTGCCATCTCCTGATTTAGAAGTAAGATATCTTACTTTCCCATTAAAGACAGATGATATAATAACCTTATTAGATCCATTTTTAATCGGTGTAATTGTAAAAGCAGTCCCTGAATTTGAATCCCCGTCACCTGCTTCATGGACATAATCCCCTGCTTGCAGGTTTATTCCATCATTTACAATTTTTATAGAAATAGGAGAATATTCCCCGTCTTTATGGTTTGTGTAAACATCAAGTATACGTTTCTTCAGATCCTCACGAGCTTCAGGATCATTCGTAGCATAATTCGAAAGAACATCTTTGCCAACTGGCTCTGAAGTAATTGTTGCTAATATTCGTTTTCCTTCTGGTAGTTTACTAAAAAGATCTTCATTAACATAACGAATATCACGTAAACCAGAACCATTAGTAAGAAAATATCCTGGGAATTCTTGACGTTCAAATTCAGCTGCTAAAACATTTTTACCACCGCTATTGTCACTTTTTAGATAATAGGTTTTGAAATTCGTAAGTGAAACCCCCGTATTTCCTTCATCTAATTGTTTTTGTGTAATATACAAAATATCATGTTTAGATAGTTCTGGTTCATCAGGAGTTAAGTCTACTATTGTACCAGCGTCCTTAATACGAATTTGTTGTCCATGCTTGATTGTTTTATTTTCAACTTTCCCATTGGCATAAACAAGTTTAATCTTCTTGCTAAAATTTTGATCTTTATTATAATCAAACACACTAATACCAAATTCCCCTTTGTTAAAAGTAGGAGCTTTATAAGCAACGTTTTCAAGACGAGCTGCATAACTGTTCTTTGCATCTATTTCTTCTAACCATTTCCCAAATGGCTCTGCAAGAAACGCGTCATAGATACTTCCAAATGTTGTAACAACCGTTGCGAACGTATCAACATCTGCTTTCACTTTATATTCTGTTACGGGGCTGGCGCTGAATAAAATCCCCATTGCAATCCCTACAGGAAGGATTTTTCGCATACTTTTTTTTGCTTTTCCATTCATAATTGTGCTCCTCACTTTGTGCTACCCTATTTTTTTCTATTTGTTAAACTGCATTTAACGTTCCGAAGTTTATCTTAGTATAAATCCCTTTCAAAAGTCTTTCATAAATGTTACAAAAGTCTTACATTAATATCGTATAAAATTCCGAATTTTTTACGGTATTCTATATTTTTTAGCTTGGCCCCATGCTCATTAACCGAAGATTTTTAAGTATCACCAAAACAAAATTTTTATTTTAATCAATACTAACTAAAAGGAATAGTTTGTCTCGTTCTTATTATACAAAGGCCTTTTCTTAAGATATGTCATAATTACACCAATAAATAATAATAAAGGTGTAGTAATGCAAATTCCAAGTAAACCGAAACTATCTTCAACAAACCCAGGTAAGAACAGCATCCTTGAGGAAGATATAAATAGTTCCAGTACTAGAGAAAATAACTGTACGAGTAATAATCTCACACTTATGTTTTTGAGATTCATGGTGTTAAGCTCTTCGCAAAAGTGTATTTTTAGACTATATGATCGGTGGTTTACTTATGTATCAATCCTTTTATTCTTATCGTTATGTCTAAGTTTAAGAAATTACTTACAAAAGTACAGAAGTGTTTGTATGAGAAGCAATGAAATGGTTTTGTAACATTTATGAAAGACTTTTGAAAGGGATTTAAATTAAGATAAACTTACTGATATGAATGTAAATACGTTGAAAACAGTATAAATCAGAAAGTAAGGAGCAAATCCATGAAGGAAAAGATAAAGAGATATATAAAAAAAATCCCCCCTGTAGGAATAGCGATGGGGATTGTATTCAGTTTCAACCCCTTTATAAAACATAAAGCAAAAGCAGACGTTGATACAAGAGAAACGATTCTTACAACATTTGGAGATACCTATGATACGTTTCTAAAAGAGCCTTTTGTTATTTTTTTATCCGAACAAAGTGCTAAAAATGATTATCTAGCTAACAATGAAAACCGTGCTTACAAAGCTCCTACTTTTAATAAAGGAGAATTTGGTATTAGTGTGTATGATTATTATAAAAACCAAAACTTTTCTAAGAGAGTTAAACTTTTCTATAATGATGGGAAAGTTGAATATAAAACGATAAAACATGGTCAACAACTTTTGATTAAGCAAGCTGGTATCATAGTGGACTTAAATCCAGATGCCTCAGATCTATATGAACGTGATGTGTATTATATTACACAAAAACAATTAGATGAAGGGAATACTGGTATTGCGCTTACGAATTGGCAAACATATTACTTAAAAAGTGACAATCGTGGTCAAATGAATGGTCCTTTAGCTCTAAAATATATTAGACAAGAGTTTCCAAATATAAAACCAGGTAGTGCTTTTTTTGACCTAGAGAAACTTTTTCATGCACTACCGGAAGAGAAACGAAAACTGGCAACGCTAACTTCAAATCCAGTAAAAGAATCTGGGATTTTTAGTTATAGCGCTGATGAACTTGCTGAGATAAAGAGACATAAGCTTGCTGTCGTTACACAGCATAAAAATGAAGAATGTTCTTCTATTTCTGTGAAAATTAGAAACAGGGATAACGTCTTGCGGACATGGGAGGATAGTACGAATATTTCTGCTTCATCTAATTGGATCCCAGAAGATAGGAGCATATTTACAATTATTCCAATTGAAAAAGGATCTAATAAGGTGTACATAGAAGCAAATGCAACCTATCTTACATCTGCAAATGGTGAGGTGGGCGTTACAGGGTTTCGTGCTTATGGACAAGTATGGACACTTGTTAATTATGGATTTGAAACCTTCTCTTTAAAAAATAACCACGGACAATATTTATCTGTTCATGATACATCCGTATGTCTTACTGACAAGCCTGATAAAAACACTATATTTGCCATTACTATTCAAAAAGATAAATGGAATGAGTGGTTAGCTAAATGGTATTCTAGCAAATAAAATGCAAGTTGATATAACCTCCAGAAGCTTTACAAACATTTTTAACGAGTAACGAACCAACAAGCCAATTTTCTGTACGTTAAGGAAAACGGCTACACAGATCCCTAAGTTGTTTTTAATCAAGCTTTATTTCAAACCAAAAATAATTCGCCCTTACGTTGAATATATGTATTCAACGTAAGGGCCCTTTTAAATTCATATTTTAATTTTCTTGGCTAAGATAACGTATATATCGCGGTTGAACCCCTTATTCCCCCTTTTCGAGGGGATGGGCAAAAACACCCATCCAAGTTCAAATTTCGAAACAATACTTATAAATTTATTTTTATATAGTACTGCATATTTGTATCCTGTTGCTTCAGCCGGCATATTAACAGACTGAGCAAATGAAAGGTAGTAGCATCCCTTTCATTTTCAGTTTCATAATAGTGTACGGGGAAAAACTTTATTATTTTACCCTGTATACTACAACCACATCCTCGAACGAATCTAAGTTCCAACGTATCGTAGATTCAACTAGTAATTAACAGAATTATTATCTAGTAATAATTCCACAATTGCATTTACTTGTTTATTAGGAGCACTATAGTAAACTTCTAATCCTCTTCTAACATTCATAATTAATTTTTGAGATTTCATTTTCGATAAATGTTGGGAAACAGTAGATTGAGGGATACCCAGAATATCTACAAGTTGATTTACATTACATGTTCCTCTTGTAATTAATTCTTTCAAAATTGTAATACGCATTGGATGAGCTAATGTTTTTAAAATTTCTGCATTTTCTACATAATTAGTCACGTTCTACATCCCCTTGTTAATTAGTTTTAATTAAACTTTATTAAAAGTTTGGTAAGTGAAATTTCATTTTCCTGCTTTTACAGAGATTATGCTGCAGCATTTTTTCGATTTAATTTATATTTTGATTCGTCAACATAACCCGGTATGCTCCAGACGCCCTTATTCTCTTTTTTTACTTGCATTTCTACTTCCTTTAATTCATCTAAAAATGTTGTATTTGGCTTTTTCACATAAGAAATAATTCCAAGACCTTCTTTAATGATTTCTTCTTGGACTAACTTTCCGTCACAAATTATGTAACCTAAGTACCGTCCAAAATGATCTTTTTTATCACCTTTACCGAATATAATTTCAACATTTTTTCCTTCTAATAATGATTTAGCGAAATTAGAGGCTTTCCTACCATATGCTTGTACTGCTTAACCGACTCAACGGTGTCTAGTAGGAGAGCTCTGACCTTTATTTGACGTTCACTTTTATCTACAATATTTGATTTAGATAAGGAGTCTTTATCCAGGATCACTACATATGTATCTCCATCTGATACTTTTTTGAATTTCCCTTTCACACTTTCTAATTCATTCGTTTCTATCTTCTTTTGATAATCTGATAGCATACGGCTTAATGCGTTTTCTTTAGATTTAGAAGGGGTTTCAACCTTATTCTTTCCCATTTGATCTTGTGTGCTTTCAACGCTACTAGGGGCACGGTAGGAATTCGCTCTTTTTTGAGACACTCGCAAAAAATTCAAGGCAAATCCAATCATGTTGTTGAGTTTGCTTTGAGAAGTCAGCTCATTTTTTCGTTTTGGGATTGATCTGTTTTCTTAATTTGATCGCGATGGGATCGAGCCCCTTCATGCACTTTACAAACAAAACGAAGTCTTTCGCAAGACTCCGTTTTTGCTTGCTTAAACCCTATTAATGGTTGTATCGACTTATTTTATATTTTTTTTAACTTTGCAACAAAACCCTTGGATTTCAGCCTTTCCAAACCGCGTCAACAACGTTTTCTGGTATTGAAACTATGCATATGATCAAGAAGGGACAAACTCTTCAAGGGGAGAAGTCTGTTCGAAATCACATACAACTTATCAATACGCTCTTCGGTCTCATTGCATAACAGTGGATTCCTAACAGCATCTGTCGCTCTCTTTTCAAATTCGATTATATTTGCACTCAAACCGAACCTTACCTCTTATCCCATGAGAAATCGGATGCTGTCTTTTCCAAAGTACATTCTAATGTCTCTAATTCTGTAAGTCCATATTTTCTATTTAGTGCTTGCAATATTAACCAGTCTGATACATGAATATTACTACTTAAAAATGGCCCATGTAAATACGTACCTATCAGATTTTTGTACAGAAGTCCTTCCTTTTTTTCTGTTACATTATTCCCATATCCCTGTAGAACTTGACCGAGACAGTCAAAAGAATGGAATGTTTGGCCACTATGATTTTCAAAACCCACTATTCTTCCGAATTTTTCAGATTGTACTCTTACATTCCCTACTAATCGACCCACTGAACCCGTGTCCTTACATGATGTATAAAATGGTAATATTCCTAGGCCTTTTATGATATCACTGTTTGCAGTTTCATAATAATCTCCTAATAGTTGATATCCTCCACAAATACAAAGTGCTGCTAAACCATCCTCTATTGCTGCTTTCAATTCTTTTCGAATTGAAAGCAATTGTTCTTGAACTATTTGTTGTTCATTGTCACTCCCTCCCCCAATAAAGATTAGATCAGCCTGAGATACAGGATAATCTTTTACTTGTTCCACATAATGAATATCGGCTTCTATTCCTCTCCATTCTAATTGCTTTTGTAGAATGGCTACATTCCCGCGATCGCCATATAAATTAAGCGTATTGGGGAAGTAATGATAGATGATCAATTTTTTCATAGTACCTCCAGATGTTAAAAACGTAATCGGGCCTTATATATAAATTCTAAGGAAAGTACCCAATTTATATCTTTATTTTTAGTGTCAACTCTCTATTCGGTGTATTTGAAATATATATACGCTCAGTTAAATAATTAAACCAAACGTATATATAGATGCCATCTTATTTATGATGGGGACACCGTTCCCTTCGTGCTTAAATATTGCCGGGCAGTATTTAACCCTGTGTAATTACTAATTACGGACGTTTCATTCCCTGCTGCAATGCTATTCTGTATGGCAGCGGAAATATTTGAGATAACTTTTATCCTATTCACAGAAATCCCCGCGTATTTTAAACGCACTGCAAGGTCATGGGCACGTGTTCCTGCACAAATTATATGGCTTACATTGGAGTTTGCTAATAGTTCATAATCTACATCCCAAATCCAAGAGATATCTTTCCCATCAGCAAGCAAGTCATTTAAAATAAAAACATATTGTGTAATATTTTTATTTTGTATGCAATAATCTATCGTACAGTTCATCCCTTGTGGATTTTTAGCTAAGTTTAGATGGTATATATTTTGTGCAATGAGAAACTGTTGCATACGTCCATTGCTCGTGCGATATTCTCTTAATCCTTTGTGAATTTGTTCATAACTAAAACCTAAAAATTCTCCAGTTTTTATAGCCGTTAGCATATTATATGCATTGTATTCACCCTTCAAATTGGAAGTATAGGATTGATTTTGTATAGTAATCGTTAAGTTATTTTGTGATTGAATTGAAGTAACCTCAACATCTAATACGGGACTACTCATGGAGCACGAACAATAATATTTTCCAAGGTGTCCATAGTGAGTATATATATATTTTAATAGCCGGCCACAACAACAATAGACGGCATCTCTAATATTACTTTTATGAAAATTCCCTACATTTTTCTTTAAACCAAAATACATGGTTTTATGCTTTTCTTTAGTAAAATGTCTACTATATGGATCATCACCATTTAATAGCAAGTGAGCATCGCTAGAATGAATAGCGGTTTGTACTTTTGAAATCAGCGTATTGATTTCTCCATAACGATCCAGCTGATCTCGAAAGATATTTGTTACAACGATCAATTGAGGCTGTATTTGTTTCAGAACTTCGGTCATTGTCAATTCATCGACTTCGAGAACTGCTACTTTCACACCTTGTATTTTCCCGCGTATATTGCTTTTTTTTATAAAAGCAGAAGTGATTCCCTCTAATAAGTTAGATCCTTCTATATTACTGATATATTCACTTTTATTGGATTTAAAAATGGAAGAAACTAAATTACAAGTTGTTGTTTTTCCATTTGTACCGGTAATCAAAACCACGGTTTCCACCTGTGTCGCTAATTTTTGTAATGCATTCTTATATAAGTAATTCAGAATTTTCCCTGGAATGTTAGATCCATTAAAACCTAATTTTTTACTACTATATCCCGCTAACTTTCCAACTATCAATCCTATATAAAATAACAATATTAATCACCTTCCTTACTTGTCTCCTTCTAATTATTTAAAAAGACACTATTAAAATTATTAAAACGTTCTATGAAATTTCCAGCGTTATAAGTTTCTTTTATATCTCAAGTGAACCAAAGTTCCTGTTCTCTAGTAGAGCAGTTCCTATATCATATAATCTTGAGTTCTGGTGCAAAAACTTCAAACTAAACGAAAATGGTCTATCAAAAAAGAACAAGTTGATTTGCAGAGTCAGTCTGTCCAAAATCAGAATGTCTTCATCAAGAAACTACTCGTGTTAACTGTTTAACAGAAGATTCCATTAGGAACCTCCTATCCTTTTTACAATGTATTATAGTTCTCGCACCAGAACCTTTCATTCTACTTTCAAAATACAAATCTAATCATTAATATTTGTCTATTGTGGCCCCGAGAGAAGCAGATTTAATAAATTCTTTATTTTGATATTTCTTTAATTCATCAGGAGTACCAGTTACTACTGCTCCAACAATCTTCACCTTTTCTGGGTTTAATGTAGGATTATCCTTTTTTAATTTTGTTAATATTTCTTTTGCTTTATCAGCATATTCTCCATAAAACTCCGGGGATTTTAATGTATCTATAAAAAATTCAGGAGATTGCCAGTCGTTTTGTGAATTATACGGATAACCATATATATTTCCACGATTAAAAGATCCTCCTTCTTCTTTAAGCTCCTGCTGATTGATACTATGTATCTCTTCATCTGATTCTGTGTCTATCCAAAGCCATTCTGTATTTTGTTTATCTAAAAATTTTTGAACCTCACTAATTGAATACGGGCGATCAAAAGATAGCGCATATTCAACATATTTATTTGATCCTATGTCATCAAGTAAATTCAAATCATTAGGAACTTGCTTATATTGAACTTTCGGATGATAAAATATAAGCTCTCTTTGTCCATTCTGACTGTTATACATTTCCCAGCCTTTTCTTTTTTCGTTATAATGATTTATCCAATTAGAAGGTCCTTTTTCTGAACGAATAAGATTATAATGTCCTGTTGACGATTCCCAAGGTATGATACGCTCTCCTATTTTTTTCGAATACGTGTGAGTTGCGTCAACGGAAAAAGAATTCCAATTATAAAATGATGCATTTTGCTCAATATTAGGTTCAGTAATAGATAACCATACTCCTGTAGCATTCTCTTCCTTTGTCAGACGCTCAGATAACCAATAATTGGTCCCTATAGTCAGTCCACTATATAATGCAATTAGTACACTTCCCGTAATAACTACATTTTTTATAATCGCTTTTCTTCTACCTTTATGCATTGTTTTTTCGAATTCCTTATCATCTAAAAAAAGTTCAGATTGATTCTCATCATTCTTTATGTTCATTTTGTTCCCTCCTATATATATTAATAAAATGTTGTTTAGCTCGAAATACCGTTGTTTTAACAGTTCCAGTAGTAACTTCAAATAAAATGGATATATCTTCATACCGTAATCCTACTACATATTTTAGAATTAAAAATTCTCTATACCTTTTAGGAAGCAAATCTAATGTTTTTTGTATTTCACCACTCTGTTCTTCCTGTAATAGACAATCCTCAGGTAAATCAGGTTCAAGATTTTCTAAGATACATAATTCAATTAAAAACTTATCTTTTCTTTTTTCCCTTCTCAAAATATCATAACTTCTGTTTATAGCTACTCTAAACAGCCAACTTTTTACTTTTTCAGCGGGAATACCTTCTAAGTTTTGAATATATTTTAAAGCTGTTTCTTGTACAATATCTTCTGCATCCTCTCTAGATATTCCAAGTTTTAATAAATAGTTAAAAATAAAAGCTAGGTACTGCTTTAATCGTTTTTGAAAAACATCATCTCGCATCTTTTCCCTCCTACTATATTTATAACGATTAACTTTCAATTTGGTTGACAGGATAATCAATTTTTTTACATAATTTTAATTATTAATTAAAACACGAACAGTTCTTATTTATATTTTAGAATTCTTCCTTATTACAATGTAAACTTTTAACTATTAATTTACATCCATTCCCTTTATTTTATTGAACCTATCAAAAGTCACTCGTTTTCTCCTAAACCACTAATTAAAGGGTTCTGTTGCAAAAAGTCTATAAAACTTGGACATACTATGATTGAAGGATTGCTACGGCATTGTACAAATATGGAAGTAGAGAAGAATTATGTAGATACACATGGACAAAGTGAAGTTGCTTTTGCTTTTTGTCATTTGCTAGGATTCCAACCGATGCCAAGGTTCAAAGCTATTCATGCACAAAAATTGTATCGTTCAGATGTAGGTATGCAAGACTCAAATTCCAACTTGCAGCCAGTTTTAACTCGACCAATCAATTGGAATTTAATTGAACAACAATATGATCAAATGATTAAGTATGCTACATCCTTACGGCTTGGTACAGCTGAAACGGAGGCGTTTCTCAAACGATTTACCCGCAACAGTGGACATCTAACTTATTGAGCACTAAGTGAATTAGGAAAAGCAGGATTTTTATCGACGGTTATAACACGAGGATTTGAAACATGAAAATCAATTGTATTTCCTTTTGAATCAACAGCACGATATAGGTACATCCATTGACCTTTAACTTTCACATACGTCTCATCGACTCGCCAAGAATCCTTGGTTGACTTAAGAGGTTCTGGTGCAAAGATTACTAATTTTCACTTACAATTAATAGTTTCTAATCTAATAATATTTCGAAAATGGAATTAATAGTTTTGTTTTGAGCACTATAGTAAACCTCTAACCCTTTTCTATCATTCATAATTAATTTTTGAGATTTCATCTTCGATAAATGCTGCGAAACAGTAGATTGTGGGATACCAAGAATATCTACAATTTGAGTTACATTACATGCCCCTCTTGTAATTAATTCTTTCAAAATTTTAATTCGAATTGGATGAGCTAATGCTTTTAAAACTTCTGCGTTTTTTTCATAATTCAACAAACTAAACATCTCCTTGTGAACAGATATATTTTTATTATATTAATAATTTAAATATTCTCCTTTTACAGAATTTATGCTGCAGCATCTTTTCGATTTAATTTATGTTATATTTCGTCAATATAACCCGGTATGTTCCAGACACCCTTATTCTCTTTTTTTGCTTGCATTTCTACTTCCTTTAATTCATCTGAACAATAATATTAAAATGATTTCAATAGTAAAAATAGTATTTGTAAGTTTTATAACTACTTTTGTAATTTAAAAAAAATATAAGCGACTTATAATAAGTCGCTTATACGTAAAAACCTATTTTATTTTGGTCAATACATCTCAATTTACTCACAGGTCTTCCCACATGTTGATACATCATTTCATTCTCTAATACTCCGATTTCAGTCAAAAACATTACATACTTTCGAATTGAAACTCTCGAAACCCCTACTAATTGCGCCATTTCATCTGTTGTAAATGCTTGTCCATTAAGCGATTCGATTTTCTGCCAAATGAGTTGCAACGTTTGCTTTGTTAATCCTTTTGGAAGTTCTTTAGTAACAAGGGACTCTCTTTTTTCTTTTTGTAAAATTAGTGAATCTAGTTCTGATTGACTAATTTTTTGTTGTTCTTTCATGAAAGTAAGTTTTTCTCGATATACAGTTAAAGCCTCTTTAAATCGTTCAAATGTAAATGGTTTAATTAAATAATCTACTACGCCATATTGTAATGCTTTTTTAATACTTCCCATATCATGTACAGCTGAAATCATCATAATATCAATTTCTTTCTCTTGATTGCGAATATACATTATAAGCTCAAATCCAGTCTCTTCAGGCATAAAAATATCAAGTAATACTAAATCTACTCGTGATCTCTCTAATACTTCTATCGCCCCTTTTACTGATTTAGCTGCATGAATAAGTTCAAACCCTCCCACTTGCTCTAAGTAATGCGTATTTAACATCGCTACCATCGGATCATCTTCTACAATTAAAACTTTAATCATCTTTATCTCTCATCCCTACTATTAGGTATTTCAATTGTTATCGTTGTTCCCTCTCCTACCAATGAATGAATATGAATTTCCCCATTTATTCGCTGTATGCTTTCCTTTACAAGATGCAAACCATACCCCCGATTATCACCCTTTGTGGAATAACCTTTTATAAATAATGCAGCTATTTCATTTTCTTGTATGCCTTTCCCTGTATCTTGTACTGTAATGATTAATGTATCCCCATATTGTATTCCAACTTCAACCTTCTTCTTCTCACAATTCATCACTGCGTCTAATGCATTATTAATCAAATTTCCGACAATCGTAATAAGTTCATGAATGATCCTCTCATCATATATGTCTGGTAAGTCCGAACCTTCACTTATAATTAACTTTATATTTTTCTCTCTAGCATAACTAAGCTTACCTAGTAAAAAACCAGCAAATACCGGACTTTTAATACTTTTCATAACCCCACCAATTTCATATTGATGCTCTGACACCATACTACTTACATATTTCTGCAATTCTTCATACTGTTTCATATGTGTAAGTCCTAATACAACATGCATTTTATTCATAAATTCATGGGACTGTGCCCGTAATGCTTCCGCATATAGCCTGATACCGGTTAGTTCCTCTGCCAATTTTCTAATCTCTGTTTTATCACGAAATGTTGCAATCACGCCAACTATTTCTCCTTTTACGTATAAAGGAACACGGTTTGTAACAATCGTGATTCCAAGAATATTTTGTTCTTCGTTTAATTGTACCTCTCCTGTTTGCAACACTTCTTTTATACGTGAATTCGGCGTATACAATTCAACATCTTTACCGATAAAATCTTCTGTAAATCCAATTTTCTTAAGTATTCGTTTTGCCTCATTATTAATTAAAGTTATTCTCGCCTCTGTATCTACAGCAACAATACCTTCTTTTACAGATTGTAGCATCGTATTTCTTTCTTCTAAAATTTTCGCTATCCTATGTGGCTCAAGACCAAATAAAATTTTCTTTATATGTCTAGCTAGCAATATCGCTCCTATAATTCCAACTAATATTCCAACACCAACACCGATATAGATGATATGTCTACTTTCTTTCACTCTCTCTTTCACATTATCAGCTGAAATGCCAACAGCGACCGCACCAAGTTGCTCACCTGTGTCAGCAAAAATAGGTACGAATACTCGCATAGAAACTCCTAAAGTTCCTTTTGCTAACGATTCATGTTCTTCGCCCTTCAATACAGGCCCTTCATCTCCTCCAATAAAATGTTGTCCTATTTTTTGAGGATTGGGGTGAGATTTCCGGATTCCATTCATATCCATAACTACAATAAATTGAACATCTGTACTCTTTAATAGCTTATTTGTATACACCTGAATCAAGGAGGTATCTACCTTCCCCGCCAACCCATCAATTACAATAGAATCATTCGCCACAATACGTGCAATCGTTTTTGCCTTCTCAGCCTGACTATCTTCTGTCGCCTGTTCAACATTATGGCTAATTAAAATATCTGTTACGAGTAAAGAAAAAATTACAACTGTACACACTAATAATGTAATCGTTTTCCATAAATTCAATAGTTTTTTCCTTTTTTTCATCTCTCTAGCAACCAATCGTTTTAGCAATTACTATTTCTTGTTTCTTATTTGGGTAGATACGAAATTTATATGCTTTATTTACTAACATAGGTTGCACCTCGATTTGTTATAGGATATCTACAGTATACAAAAAAACGTAGGCTTACGCCTATTGGCATTCATCTCCCACCTACCGTTGGGCTAACGCCCTTCACACGCTTGAGGAAGGAGTATTCTGTCAGGAAACGATAAAGTACAAACTAATTTTCCGCCTCATCGTTTGCCTTCTTTCCATTTATATCCTTTACCTCGTACCGTAAGGAGAAACTGAGGCTCAGAAGGACTAGGTTCAATCTTCTGACGCAGACGACTGATATTCACATCTATTACTTTTGTGTTACCTACACAACTTATGCCCCATATTTTATTTAAGAGTTCATCACGTGAAATGGGTTTAATAGAATTTTCCATTAAACATCGTAAAATAATATGCTCTGTTGGAGTTAAATCAATTACTATCTCATCCTTATATAATTCTCCTTGCAGAAGATTTAATTGAAATGGTCCCGAATGAATCCATTTCATATCCATTTTATTTTCTTTTACTCTTCTTAGCAATGATTGTACACGTGCTACTAATTCAATTATACTAAATGGTTTTTTAATATAATCATCTGCTCCAATTGTCAAACCGTGTACCTGATCTTTCTCTTGAACACGTGCCGTTAATATAATAATACCAATCTTTTCATTGTTTTTTCGTATTCTTTTGCATACCCCAAAACCATCTATTCCTGGTAACATAACATCAAGTATTACAATATCAACATTATGATTTTCTAAAAGTTCAAGAGCTTTTTCACCTGTATCGGTTTCTAAAACATTGAAACCAGCACGCTTCATATTTAATGTAATAAAACTACGAATTGTTATCTCATCTTCTAATACTAAAATTGTTGTCATACTCACCGCTCCTTTACTCTTGTTGATAATCGGCTATGGGTTTGATATAAGATTTAAGCTTCTGGTAGTTTGATTTTTTTGAAATTGCATATACATGAGCTCTTGTTTTCCATATGTATCAACTCCTAGGAGTCACTATATATGTCCATCAACTTAAGAATCTAGTAAAAAACATCATCCTTTCTATTTAGCTTTTTAGAAAGAATAACGTGGGGATAATAAAGATTCTTAAGTTGATGGACATGGGGCGGTATCCCTAGTTTATCAGTTTTATATTAAGTAAGTGATAGGACTTTTTCGTCTTTAATCTCATTCTCCCGTCAACCGCACCACCAAACAATTTATTACGTGAAAACGAAATGTTTTCCATCGTTTGTTCTATAATTTCCGCGTTTTTATATACACTTCGAAACGCTTTGACTAGATATTCCAAGTTCTCTTCTGGTCCGCCTAAATAAAATCGATCCTTTTGACTCTTTCCTTCTACATCTTCCGGCTGATACATAAGTAACCGATACCAATCGCATCCCTTTCACAACTGCTTTAGTGGATTTCTCTCCTCACCATGTACTTGCCGAATCATATCTCCTAATTGATCTACTTTTGTATCATCGGACATATGAGGAATAATCAAAACGTATTTATATTTTTTCTTTTCAAGCTTGCATAAAGCAACGTTTCTGATTATCCAAAATGCAATCCCGGTAAATAGTAGGAGAAGACCCACATGTACAATCCTTTTCACAATTGACTCTATCTGAAGCAACCTGTTTATAACTTCTTGTCTTGCGATCCAAACAAATAGAATACCGGCCAGTAAGAGAAAGAATCGCCAATGTTTTTTTACTAATTTCAACGTGGCTTTCTCCAGTTCTTTTTCAAACTTATTAGATGCCACAGCCTCACTTCCTTTGCATCAACTATGAAGAATTACTCGCTCCTTTTTAATTTTTTTTAGATGCTTTTCTAGTTCTGAAGGCTCTAATTCATAGAGTTGTCTTCTTCCATCCTTGTAAAATCCGCAATCGATCAGCTGACTAATGATACGCTTTTTTTTTCTTTCTACATGATAAGTATGTTGTTCTAGCTTTTTGGGGTCTTTTGCATACTTTCAAGAAATCAATTCTTGTGTTGCCATTTCTACAAACTGAATATCAGACTCTACAAGGTAACGAATATATGCCGTTTTCGCTTTCATATATTCATCTTCATTTTTCCATCTATGATGGCTGCCGTCACAAAGTACAAAAAAGGAAACGTTTCTCAACTGACTTACCAATTTATTCGTTTTACCCTTCGGATTAAATATTTCTTTCGCTTTTTTATGTGTCTGTAACACTTTGTCTTTCGAACATCCGCCTACAAGTAAATAATGTGGAATGATTAAACTCATTTTGTTATCTCACCTCTCTATTGCTCTCATACACAATCCAGAAAGGATAAGAACAAAGAGCAGGCGTCGATTCTTTACACGCTAACATGATTTGAAAAGCATGATAAGAATGATAATCCTTTTCCAAATGGCTAGTGATATATTCTAAAAAGCCGTCCTTCTTCTCACCTTGTACAACAAACGCCTTCATGAAGCGCTTGTTTTGTCATTTCCATTGCGAGTTCCTGTGCCTGATTTTTCGTTTGAATATCAGTAATTCCATTCGAAACAATCATTTCTTTCATCTTTTCGTAGTTATGTAGTTTTTATACAACTAAATACGATACAAATAACCAAAATGGCATTACCATTAGGAATCCATTTCTAATCCCTTTTGCAATAGCCAATGGATCATCATTACAGTATGGCATTTCCTTTTCTTCAACCCGCTGCAACATCTTTTTTTGAGGTGAAAGGCTCATATTGAATCTCCTTTCCTTTCAATCTGTTTTCATTTTCCATAACAAACTACCACCAAAACAGCCTATACAATAAATCATAATAAATTTTATGCAAATTTCTATAATTGCATCCATCATTCCCCATTATCCTCTTCCAAAGCCTGTAATACACAAGCTATGATCAGCAAAGAAAGAATTAATAATAAACTCCCTATATCTCGGCATTTCCCAAACACCGCCATCCTCTCCTCACAATTAACATTTATTTCAGAAAAACCCCACGGTAAGAAAAGTCAGACAAGAAAAGAGCCAGATTTTACCCCGTCAAGAGTAAATCGGCTCTTTAATATTCAAGGGACGTAAGGAATGTAAACTTGTTGAATGTAATCCCTCAAACTTTTATTCTCCTAAGAAATTGATATCTTCCCAACCTAAAGGCGAATATCGTACGCTAGGGAATTTTTCATTTAAACGTAACTCTTTTATTCTATTCTTCATAGAAATCTTCTAATTAAAGAAAACTATTATAATATTTTTTAGCTAATGTATTCGTAATTAGACAGCATATCATAATGAGAAATAGCCCAGTATTAATCGGAATTATTATCCATTTCGAAAGAAACATCATAAGAATAATCATAACCATAAGAATACTTATGGTAAAATGTGCAGCTTTTCCATTTATTAAATCAACCCTTTCATCATATTCCTTTGATAGTTCTCTTTCTAACTGTTTGCCATTAGTTTTATGTTTAGTTTGAGAAACTAAAGCAAAAATTAAAAACAATACTCCCGTAAGTATCTTTAAATTCCCCAAATAAAACCCTTCAGTAAGCTCAGCTGCAGTATGATCATAAATTATTTCAAAAAAACCCATTGCAATAATTGTAAACGAACATAAATAAAGCTCTTTCAATCTATTTTTCAAACAAATCACTCCTAACACAGCCATATATTCAAAGTTTATTTAAAAGTATATTTTAATAAATATCTTCTTTTTTACATCCTTCATTAGTTAGTGAATAGTACATACTATCCTCGAAAGATATTAATATAATCTCAATCCAATATCAATTCTTTTTTTATAATTTTTATAAAAAAAGAATTGATATTGGATTTTTAATGAAATTTTTCGACAAAATATTTACTTTTATAAATTATCATTTTATAATGATTATAACTTAATAGATATACTACATAATGTGTAATAATTACTTAATTGAACATATAGTTATCAAAAGAGGGATTTTTAAATAATCCTACAGATGATGAACGAATGCTCATTACGGATTAACATCCGGAAATATAAGGAAACTAAAATTCCAGAAAAGATGTGTGATTTGTATGCTCAAGTTTAGAAGATTACTAATTGGTTGGCGAAGTATAGGGAATACACCAGATTCATGGATTTGATCAGATGTACAAGACTTGACGAGAGGTTTATATATAAAGTAGGTTATGACTCTTTTGTTTATTGTCCAATTGGATTTATTGCAGAGTATTTTAGACTGGCTATGCTAAATATACAAGATATATTTATAGATTGTTTCGCGGACCCTATCTCAAAAAAATAAAAAAAAACGATTTTAAATTATTGACAAGTAATAAAACTAAATATATATTAAATTATAATGTTTACAATTAAATAATTATTATTGAATATAAATAGGAGGTTTTCCTTTATGAATCCGAATAATCGCTTAACAACAAATCAAGGTTCTCCTGTAGGAGATAACCAAAATTCTCGTACAGCTGGTCAACGTGGACCAGTATTATTAGAAGATTATCATTTAATAGAAAAGCTTGCTCATTTTGATCGTGAACGTATTCCAGAGCGTGTTGTACATGCACGTGGTGCAGGTGCTCATGGTATGTTCGTAACAAAAAACAGTATGAAGCAATATACGAAAGCAGCATTTTTACAAAATGAAGGAACTGAAACACCTGTATTCGTTCGTTTCTCAACGGTTATTCATGGTCAAGGTTCTCCAGAAACAGCTCGTGATCCACGCGGGTTCGCTGTTAAATTTTATACAGAAGAAGGAAACTACGATATCGTAGGTAACCATTTACCTGTTTTCTTCATTCGTGATGCAATTAAATTCCCTGACATGGTGCATTCTTTAAAGCCAGCACCTGATACAAATATTCAAACACCAGATCGTTACTGGGATTTCATGACGTTAACTCCAGAATCTACACATATGCTGACATGGGTATTTTCTGATTATGGTACACCGGCAAACTATCGTGAAATGGAAGGTTTCGGCGTACATTCATTTAAATGGATTAATGCGGAAGGGAAAATTGTTTACATTAAATATCATTGGAAACCACAGCAAGATGTCCGCAATTTAAGTGCAAAAGAAGTGGAAGAAGTACAAGGTAAAGATTTCAACCATGCGACTCGTGATTTATTCGAAGCGATTGAAAAAGGAAACTATCCAAAATGGGATCTACACGTACAGGTTATGCAATTAGATGAAATGGATTCTTTAGAGTTCGATCCACTAGATCCAACAAAAGTATGGTCAGAAGATCTCTTCCCATTAATTGAAGTAGGGACAATGACTTTAAATCGCAATCCACAAAACTTCTTTGCGGAAGTAGAGCAAGCGGCATTTACGCCAAGTGCAACTGTACCTGGTATTGAACCATCTGAAGATAAACTATTACAAGGTCGTTTATTCTCTTACCCAGATACACAGCGTTACCGCCTTGGTGCAAATTATTTGCAAATTCCTGTAAACTGCCCATACGCAGCTGTTCGTAATCAACAACGTGATGGTGCAATGCAAATCAATCAAAACCCATCAACAATTAACTACGAGCCAAGTCGTCATGCTGAAAATCCTGTTGAAGATTCAGCTTACCGTGATTCGAATATGAAACTTGAAGGCTATGTATCTCGTGAAAAAATTGATAAACCAAACGACTTCCAGCAAGCTGGTGAGCGTTACCATTCATTCTCTAAAGAGGAACAAGATAATTTAATCGCAAACTTAACAAGCGATTTAAAAGATGTGAATGAGCAAACGAAATTACTTGCAATTTGCAATTTCTTCCGCGCAGACCGCGAATATGGTATGCGCCTAGCGGAAGCATTAAATGTTGATATTTCAGCGTATGTAGGAAATTCTACAAAATAATAACATTCTTAATTTTATTTTATTCTCAAATTTAACTTGCAATATGTGTTTACTAATACAATATATGAGAAAAGAAGTTGTCTCAAAAATTCGTTGAAAAACGATTTTTTAGAGACAACTTCTTTTTTATGATTTTTCATAGACACGCATCCTATTGATACCAAAACAAGAATATAGAACTATCGTTACATATTCAATTCAAAAGAAGGAAAGAATCCCTTGGTGAAGATCTTTGATTTGTTTATTAATAAATTCGGTACATGAAATTATTATATGTCACGTTGAAAATGCCCCCATATGAGAACTGCCTAAGGATATTTCATATTCGAGTTAGAGCTATTGTAACTGCAACAGAACCAAATTAATGATATTTTCAGCAATATTACCTTTGTTAGGATTAGTAATTTTTTGGAGGGTATATCTAGAAGAACTTAAAGAGATTGCGAAAGTGGAAATATTCTTGGCCAATGATGTTGAGGATGACGATGATCCGTGGGTATGTAAGCGTACGAAGTTTTATCATAAGAGTTCTATTTGCTTTATAGAGAAAAGAAATGAGATAGAATGATAGGTTTAATGAAAAGAGCCCTAAGGAGATAGGGGCTCTTTAGGGCTCGCCTAATCGGATAAATTGATTAGGAGGAATATAAATATTTTAACATATAGATGACTCATTTGAAGGTAACAAAAAGATAACAAATGAGAATGTATATGGCAATGAAGATTTTCACTGTAAAAAACGGATCAAAAACAGAAATTTGCATCAAAGAGTTAATTGAGGAAGGTGTGGCGAGATTACCCTTGTTTGAAAAGAAAATGAAGATTTTAGATTTTTCTTTAGACCTTTAAAGCATAGATAATCGAAGGGAAAAAAGTTATATACTCATGATTTCTGGCTATACAAACCGACTGCAACCAATCGTTTTAGCAATTACTATTTCTTGTTTCTTATTTGGATAGATACGAAATTTATATGCTTTATTTACTAACATAGGTTGCACCTCGCTTTGTTATAGGACATCTACAGTATACGGCTTACGCCCTTCACACGCTTGAGGAAGGAGTATTCTGTCAGGAAACGATAAATTGTACCCCCTGTTATTTCTCTATTTTTCCACTTTGGATAAATTTCTTCCATTTTAATGAAATAGCTCATACTTACCAAGATTCCTTTCCCACCTGAAATTGATAAAAAGACATCTTCATTATTTGAAGATGTCTTTTTATTCACTGCACTGAGTCACAATTATTTTAGTACCTTTTTAAATTTGCGACCAAAAGTAATTACCATACCTGCAAGAACCATCAATATGCCCAATGCTGCACTGTTATTTGTACTTGCACCCGTTTTTGGAAGCTCTTTATATGTATCTTCTTTTTTATCAGAAGTACTATTGATTGAGATATTACTGTTACCAGTATCAGAGCCATTGCTGTTGTTAGTACCAGTACTGCCATTATCAGGGCTATTACCGTTATTGGTATTGTTATTACCATTATCAGAATCGTTATTGTTGCCTGAACCATTACTTCCGTTATCAGAACCAGTACCATTGTCTTTATCTTTCACAACCACTTTTTGTATTGTAGTTACCTCATTACCACCGGAGTCACGAACAAGGAATTTTACTTCGTAAGTACCAGTTTTAGATGTATCTACTTCAGCAAATTGTATTACTTTATCAGTAATATCGCCATCTTCTTTATCAATAGCTTTAACCCCAGACATTGGATCGAATTTGTCTCCTACATTCATATTCACTTCAGCAGGTACAGTTAACCCAGGCTCTTGATCTTCAACAGGTTTTTCTTTTTCTTTAACTGTTACAGTTTGTGTTTGAGTTGCCAAATGACCTGCAGAATCTTTAACTGTGTAAGTTAAAACATACGTACCCGGTTTAGTAGTATCTACTTTACCTTCAACTGTTACTTTAGAAGTAAGGTCTCCGTCTTCTTTATCAGTAGCGGATACTCCTGCCATTCGGTCGAATTGTTCACCTACATTCATTGTTGCTCCAACAGGTACGGTTAATTTCGGTTCCATATCTGGAGTTTCTCCGCTTTCTTCTACAATTACAGTCTGTGTAGCTATTGCATTAACCCCTTTAGAATCGACAACCGAATACTCTACAATGTATTTACCCGGTTTAGTAGTATCTACATTACCTTTATATTTGACTTTGCTTGTTAAATTGCCATCTTCTTTATCGGTAGCAGACACTCCTGACATTGGGTCAAACGTATCTCCTACATGTAACGTAGTTGTAAATAGTACTTTTAACACCGGAGCTTGGTCTTCCGAAGGTTTTTCTGCCGCTTTAACAATTACAGTACGTAATTTAATTACTCGATGACCTTTAGAATCCTCCACAACATACTTAATTTTGTAAGTACCCTCTTTATCAGTACCTTGGTCTCCGCTATATGTTACTTTAGAAGTAAGATCATCATCTTCTTTATCGATAGCTTTAACCCCACTCATTGGGTCGAATTGATCACCAACTGTTAATACTGTTTCCTCCGGTACTGTTAACTCTGGCTCTTTGTCTTCAGCAGGTTTTTCTTTAACTGTTATAGTTTGTGTTTGAGTTGCCAAATGACCTGCAGAATCTTTAACTGTGTATGTAATCGTGTAAGTGCCAGGTGTATTTGTATCTACATTACCTTCATATTTTACTTCCGACGTAATATCACCATCTTCTGTATCCGTAGCATTTACATCTTTCATTGGATAGAATTTATCTCCTTCAGTAATTGTCGTTTCTGAAGGTACTTTTAGTACTGGCGCTTCATCTTTTGTTTCTTCTTTCTCTTTAACCGTTACTGTTTGTTTCGCAGTTACTTTATGACCTTTAGAGTCTTTAGCTGTATAAGTTAACTCGTAAGTACCTGGTTTAGATGTATCTACTTTACCGTCAACTGTTACTTTATCAGTAATGTCGCCGTCTTCTTTATCAGTAGCAGACACTCCTGACATTGGGTCGAATTGATCACTTACATTCATTGTTGCTCCAACAGGTACTGTTAATTTCGGTTCCATATCTGGAGTTTCTCCGTTTTTTTCTACAATTACAGGTTTAGAATCAGTGGCCTGCCAAATAGGTGCGGTTAATATCGGATAGTTCAAAGCTTCTATTTTTTGTCTCGTTTCTTGTGATGCTTTCAGCCCCCATTGATCAAAAAATGGAAGTAAATTTTGTTTCGCTACTTTTGATGTATTGTAAATAAATGCTTGTATTTTCTCTTCATCCGTTTTTGGAAGTAGATCCTCTGGTAACTCTCGATATAGTTTATGAAGATTTGGATAAAAATCTTCACCATATGCTAATTGAAGTTGCCAAATCATTACAAGTTTCACAAATAAGTCATCAATATTTTTATAGTCTTTATCTGTTTGTTTTAAGTATGTAAAGGCTTTTTCGTAATCCTTATTTTTTTCTAAACGTGTTGGCTGATCTGGGAATAATCGCTTTTGTGCAGCTAAAGAATATAGATTAACAGTTACTTCCCCCATACCTCTAAAATCGCTCCACGTCCATGGGGATTGTTGCCTTGCATGTCCCGCCTCATGCATTTGTCCCCATCCAAATTTATTTACATCTAAAGCACTTTCGATTGCGTTACCAGCAGTAGTAAATACGGCTCCATCAAGAGAGGCATACATGCCCCAATCTGGTTTGTTAGGATTTTCTACAAAAGCCCAAATGCGGCGAGTCGAACGATGTAAAGGATTCGGGTCTGTTTCAGATAACCCTGATATCTTATCTTGTGCTCGAATCATTTCATCATATTTTTCTAGTAGAGGAACAGGATCTTGATCCACAATATATTTCTGAGCACTATCACGAGTAACAGTAAGTACTGCTTTTTCCGATTTCAATTGTACCGCATGTGCATCTGGATACATTTTCATCATCGTAATCCAGTCTTCTTTCGTATGCTTCCCTAGTTCAAAGAATGGAACAGGGCTTCCGCCTTGTGTTACTTTCACCTTAACTGTTCCTGTATCTTGAGAGTTATCAAATCCTAATAAACCACCGTTTGGAGAGGAGATGGTATTAGAACCAGGAGAAAGATTAACTTCTTTTCCCCATTGTTTATCATATTGATGCGTCCCAATAATCGCTCTAACCTTTTGCGTTCCCGATACTTCAATCGTAATTTGTTCATTCGGTTTTACATAGATTCCTGTTGGCATATATGTTTTTTGCTCACTTCTTCTTTCTCTTTTTGCTTCACTACTAAAACTTCCTGTACCCGGAAGTTCAAACTCCCTCTGTTCATATTGGTTTGTAGTCTGTGCAGCAATTGTTTCAGCATGAACAGTCAAGCCATTTGTCATGATAGGTGAAAATAATGTAGTTGTCAAAATAGCAGATGTCGCAAGTACTTTCATCGGTTTTTGGAACATAAAGTTATTCCTTTTCTGCATATAAATCATCCTTTCCTTTTCAATTCGTTCCATTAAAGTCCTTTCGCTGAATGAATGTAATTGACTTCGATTTCCTGTCGGTTTCATTTTTTGAAAATTAAGAAATAAGTGCTCGTAAATCTTCCTATAGTTTGATAAATATAAAACATACCCGAAGAAAGAAATCTCCATCCGTGTTCATACTAAATAATTATGAAAGGTAGGATATGGGAATGGAACGAACCCATTTCCTTTTTTTCTTATTACTACGAACTTAACATCGAACAGGTCGTATAGCAATCGAAATTAGACAATTTCAGCTATTTTTCGACATTTTTTGTCACCTTACTAAAATAGTAGTCTCACGTCTATCAACTAAAAAAGTTTGAAATCAGTAAAGCGAAAAATGAGGTTCTGTTGCAAAGTTTTGTAACACATAAAGATATGAGAAAATTGAGGTCCAATTTTATGAAACCGTTAATATATTCTGTAATTCGTTGTACGCCGAAAAGATGGAGTCTATTTTCACAAAAAATGAGGTATAATTTTTGTTGAAGAGCAATCTGTAAGTCCCAGTAAAATATGTGGTAATTTTAAATGGGATATGCAATACATATTCGAAAAGAGATACTGCACTAATAATAGTGTTCTTATCTCTTTTTTACTTATATTATGTAGGAATTAATTGAAGGGAAATTCAGCCTCTAAAAGGATGTTCCGTCTAACTTTTTCAATTTCATGTTTACTATATAGTTTTTATATAACAAGAAAAAAGTAGGGGAAAGAAGCGCAAATAACAATTTCCTAATGAAGAATTGGTAGAAAGATTCCTTGTTTCACAACTCGTTGTCACTTAGGTTTAGATCAAGCTCGATTAGAACTAACAGCTATGTTTGAAGATAAAAAATAAAGAACCCTCTCCTCTGCAAGAAAAGGAATTCTTTATTTACACAAAAATATTGACGGTACCTGAAGTAGTACATCTCTATAAAAGAAACATACAACCTTACCAACAAATACAAGGTTGTATGTTCTTAATATCATTTACATGTATTCAGGAGCAATCCTGTCCTTTTTGTACAGTACCTTCTATTGGTTGTCCTATTTGTACAATCGGTCCGTTTTGTACAATCTTAGCACCTTCATATAATTTATCTGCATAATTTTTAAGGTCCTGCCAGCTATCCTTCGCTATCTTCAGATCTATTTTTAATAAAGCAAGCCTGTCTGGGTTAATGTTATCAACATTTTTTAGTAAAGAATCATATTTTGATCCTATTGTATGCCACTGATTCGATATATTTTGTAGCGCATCAATAGCTGTATCAATTGTTGCAGTCATAAGTTCCGTTTTATTTTTGGCATCTGTCAAAATAACTAATTCTGCCTCTGCTCCAGAAATTCTGGACTTTAATTGTTCTATTTCTTGTTGTGCAGATGCGATATTCTTGTCAGCAGTGACAATCAATGGTATACCAACTGGAGGCATTAATACAGCTGCAGCTATATAGCCACCACGTTTATCATAGTTTTCTTTAATTATATTATTATAATTACTAATTTGTTGTTCTAGAAGTGGAATACCGGCGTTCGTACTTTCTAAAATAGAGATCAATTGATTTGAATCAGCTTTAAAACTTCTTGTATCTTCGGCCATTTTATTTCGGAATGTTTTCAACTTTTCTAGTAGTCCATCCACTTCTTGACTATCTTTCAAAATATTATTATATAATTTCTCCAGTTCATTTTTAAATGTCACTGTATCTTTTTGATCCAAAGCAGCTAGTAATTGATTATAACTCGCTTGAAAGGTATCATTATAACTTACAATATTCTGATTCGTTTTCATCATATGAGGCTTTAGATCATCAAACCAATATATTGCATTCGTTTGCGCATCATTTTGATGCTGAATCATGTTTGCTTGTAAATCACCATTTATAGAACTTATTTTACTTAAATCTGTCAGTTGTTGATTAATGATTGTTAGAGCATATGAATCAATTGTAAGGATACTTGCCCCCATTTTCTCCATTACTTCTTTATATTTATCAGGACCAAGAGAATAGCTCTTACTATCTTCTTGCTGTTGGGACACACTATTTTTCACAGTTTGTTCTGCTGCAAAAGTATGGAGAGGGATTACATTACTCGCGGCGATTCCAGTAATGATTGTTGATAAAATAACTTTCTTATACAATTTTTTATTCACCTTTTCACCTATTCTCTCAAATGTATCACGTATTTTATTAAATTCATAAGCTTCTATTCTTTACTTCAAATGAATTACGATCATTGCAAATAAAACAACATATTAAAATAGGGGTTTTCATACTTTCTTATTCTATAATCTTTATCAAGTTTCATAACTATATAGGAAATCTCCTGCTCAAACTTGAACAGGAGACTCACATTATGTGTTCTTCAAAAGGGAAAGTCAGTATATTATATTTTTCATTACTTCGGCAATTTCTCGAAGTAATATTATTTTTTCTCTTCTACGAATGAAATCTCAGCCTTTTGAATATTTTCAGCATACTTGTTAACCTGTTCCCAGCTACCTTTAGCTATCTTCAGATCTGCTTTTATAATAGCAGCAAGCTTGTCTGGGTTAATTCTGTCAACATTGTCATTCAATGATTTATATTTTGCCCCCATTGTCTGCCACTGATTCTTTACATTTTCAAGGGCAGTAATAGCTGCATCAATTGTTTCTGTTAAATTATTAGTATTATTTTTCAAGACCGTTAACTTAACTACCTGTTGTTTCGCGGTTGAAATATTTTCTGTTAGCTTTTTAATCTCTTCTTGTGCTGCTTGTATCTGCTGCTTTGATGTAATAACTCCGTATACCCCTCCTCCTAATGCACCTGCACCAATAGGCGCAAAGACAATTGTAGCAGTTAAGTATGCACCGAGAGTAGTTGCAACCGTCGATCCAATATAAACTTTGTTATTTTCATCAATTACTGTTTGATTTGTTTCGATTTGTTTCTGCATCAATGGAATTCCAGCGTCTTGACCAGATAAAATATCTGTGATTTTGTTAGCATCAGTTTTTAAATTTTGTGTATCCAGTTCTAATTTGCCGCGAAAGGCTTTCAAATCTTGCACTAACTTGTCAACTGCACCTTTATTCTCTGAAATACTATCATCTAAACTTGTAAGAACAGCTTTTAGTGTTTCTTTGTCTTTATTATTTGCAGCTTCTACCAAAACATCATAATAATTTTGAAATTGTGTATTATAATTGATAATATTTTGATTCGTCTGGATTATTTGCGGTTTCAAACCATCTAACCATTGCTTTGCATTTTTTCTAGAAGCATCGTGGTTGTCCTTAATGCTTGTTTGTAAATCATTGTTAATTACAGTTACACCATCAAAATTAACATTTGCTTGTTTAACAATAGTTAAAGCATACAGGTCCATTACCAACATATTGGATCCAGTTTTCTCTATCGCATCTTTAAGCCCTTCTGGTCCAAGTGAATACTCAGGGTAGTTATTTTCTGCATCTGCATAAATAGGTGCTGATTTTGTTGTATTTTCCGCTGCCGAGGCATATGATGGCGTAATACTACCCGCTGCGATTGTTGCAATTAATGTAGATAAAGCCATTACTTTATAAGGTTTTTTCATAATATTCATATCTCCTTATATTATATTATTAATATTTTTCTTCATTCTACTATTTTGCCTCTGTTACTTTTATGTTTGTAACACTATTTTCATATTCCGTTGTTTGTTTATTCAATTCATCCGTAAACGTTTTGAGTTCTTTTAATTGTGCTTGTAATGCATTAGAATCTATTTTCGCATCAGTACTAAGACTTCTCTTCATTTGAATCATTGTGTCATTAAAGATGTCCCAACTACTTACTAGCTTGTCAAAACTCTCAATTTGCTTTTTAACTACTCTTGTAAAGTTATTTAACTGTAGATCAATAAGTGTCATTTGAGTTGCTTGCACTTCAATTTTCGATAATTTTTGTAGCAATAGAATTTTTTGTTGTTGCTTCTGACGAACATCATTATTCAGTTTTGTTACTTCATCATTTTGGACTTGTCCAACTTGGTTATAAATCACTTCCAAATTAGACGTGTCTAAAGTTTGATCCTTACCTGCGTCTATCCAAATATCAATAACCGTCTTTCCAATATTTATAGAACCTTTTACATTTTCTTTTGGTAGAGCTAGAAGTTTTGTATAATCATCTTGAATGTTTTCATCAAGTTGTCTAATTTCCGTTCTGAATTTTTCAATGTCTCCGCCTGAACTCTTATACAGTTCAATCGCTCTGCTAACTTTACTAGAAAAGCTCTTACTATCTTCAACCAAGTCATTTTTATAATTGTTTAAGTCTACTGAAGTTCCTTTCATATCATACTGAATTGCTTGCATTTGATCTTGAAGTGCATTAAAAATACTTACAAAGTCTTCTTTTGTTTGCGAATCGTCATTCACTTTTCCAGCTAGTTCAACCAATATATCATAATAATTTGTAAATCTTGTCCCAAAATCCTGCAGATCTTGATTTACATTGAATAGTTTTGGATTATATTTATCCAGCCATTCTTTAACATGGTTTCTTGCAGTACCTTGATCAGTTGTTATTCCAGGTATAGCAGTTACTTCAAGGTTTGGTTGCTTTAATATGATTAGCCCATATCCTTGAATTAATGGCGTCTGTGATCCTAATGTCTTAATCGAATCTGATAACCTATTCATAGCAACTTGATTTTGACTACTTGTTAGTTGTGAATAAGTTGTTTTACTTTCTGCAAAAGTATTTACAGGTAAGAAGCAACTTGTAGATACTGCTGTAACTAATAACCCTGCGACTAACGTTTTTTTCATGGTAACTCCTCCTATTAATTGGTGTTTTTTGATAAAATAGTTGGACTAAATTTTAAAGGTTTAATTTTTATTTATATGAAATCCAGCCTTACAACTATTAATCGTTATATATCGTTTCAAAGATGAATATTATAGGAATCTAAATATAGATTAGAAATATTTGTACATATTGCCCTACTATAAACGTATTCCCTAAGCAGTTACATAAAAGACATATACGAAGGTAATCTTGATTTTATATGTCCTAAAATGTAACTAACATCTTGTGCCCTTATTAAAACATTATGTTTTCGCAAAGTAAATCACAACATTTCGATAATTATATAATCATTACCTTATATTAAAATAATTAGATTGGTATGTAATTATTTTAATATAATTTATTCTTCTCAAATATAAAAATTATAATTTAATATTTATCTTCAAAATGTAATTATTCTAATTTAATGGGAAAATTAGACACATAAAAAGCTTTAATACTATAACATAATAATATTTCACATACCGTTTCCCTATATTTGCATATGCATAATTGCATGAGAATCGAGGGGAATCATAGTGTAATAAGATATATTTTTTAACAATGTGAAATATTATCATTTAATATTATTATCTAATAAAAATAAATACATATTTTATAAAGGTTCTGTTGCAAAGTTTTTCAAGAAATAAACAGAGGCATGAATGTATGAGGAAATATTATGAGGATACTAGTAATTGTTGTAATTCATGATACACCGAAAAGGCGGAGTCTGTTTGAAGACTTCGCCTTTGTTTGTATAGTACATGAACGGTTTCGATTCCTTTTATCGTAATTTCTTGAACGTACAAAGTAATACGGGCGCCTTATTTGTAGTGAGAACCGTTGGTTCTCCAAACATTTTCACTAGTCTTTTCATAAAAGCATAAGCGGCCTGATAATCTCGTTTTTTACGAAGTTGAATATCCAATGTGTGCCCTTCTATATCAATCGCACGATATAAATAACACCATTTCCCTTTGACTTTTATATAGGTTTCATCTAGTTTCCAAGACATGTGGGTATTTTTCGTTTTCTTCTTCCAAATTTGATAAATCAGGCTCCCATATTCATGAACCCAGCACATAATGGTTGTGAGATGGTCGAAACACCACGTTCTTTCAGAATTTCAGAGACATCACGATAGCTTAAAGCAAAACGACAATAGTAGCCGACCGCTACCAAAATAATATCTTGTTTGAACTGTTTCCCTTTAAAATATCGCATTTGTGATTCTCCTCGCTACTTATTTCTAGAGTGTAGCTTCAATTAGAAAACTTTGCAACAGAACCCTAAATTTATTATGAATGAGCAGTTAGCTTTTGTTAGCTGCTCTATTTTCGGTAAATATTTACTATTTAACTGTTTTGATTAATTATATACACGCTCGATTAAATCGGGATGTTATACCCATTATCCTAGGAAACTAGGGTTTTATTTTGTGCAAAATAAATTAACCTCTTTTCAAAATAGAATATCATTGGCTTAACATTACTTAATCGTCCCCATCCCTTCAATTGTCACACTTACCTTAACGTTTACATCAGCTTTAGAAAAGGTTTTCCCCCATTGATCTCGGGCCTTTTTCCACTCTGGATACGTATAGGCTCTTGCATACACACCAAGTCCAATAGGGTCAATTTTAGCGGCCTGTATTTTCTTTATTAGGCGCCTGAAATCGCTGTTTAGTTTCGTTTCAATGTTTTTTTGCAGTTGTACTCTGTCCTGTCTTACATCGAATGGGAAAAGTCTTTCTGTAATTCCAATTTTCATTTTTACATTTACGTCAAATATAAAATGGTGATTATATCTTACCTTTGTCTTCACCTTGAAATCTTGAGTATTAAAGCTTAACCAGTCTTTTGTTTGGTCATGTGATTTCACCGGGACTTCAATTTATATATTCATCCCTAATGCTTTTACGATTTCCTCTAAAGCATCTAAAAAATACCTATAAGAATACTAAACCAAGCTTTTATTTCACGAATTGTCTGTATTTGTATATCCTTAAAAGACATTCGGTGCAGTGGAATTTTTATATTGTATAAATTCATCGTAACAATACACATATTTATTAGCGTCTGTATTATCCAGTTGTTTAATTATTCGAGTTTTATTACTATTACTAGGTCGTCTAAGTGTTTAATTAAAAAAATGTTTTAGACTGAGTATTTCTGGCGTATTGGGATTTCTCTATTATTATTTTCCTACCTTAATAAAATAAGGATTTAGATTAAATAGTAATTATTTACGATGACAATATTGATGCCACAGAATAGATTGAATCTTCATGTAATATAACAAGGTAATGAAAGTATTCAAAAAATGAATTAATTGTTTGATTGATTGAAATTAAACGCTGTTTGCTTGAAAAAATCCATGAGTCAGATTATAAAAATATATAAGAATTATACATGAATCGTATGTTTGGATATTCAAAACAAAATTACTAAAGATACCAAATATAAAAGGATGGTCTTAATCAATCTTTGATTAAGACCATCCTTTATACATTCTTAATTTAAATCTTCACCATTAGAAGCAATGACTTGTTTGTACCAGTTGAAGCTTTTCTTTTTGTAACGTTTTAATGTTCCATTACCTCCGTTATCCTTATCTACATAGATAAAGCCGTAACGTTTTTTCATTTCAGCAGTAGAAGCACTTACAAGGTCAATAGGCCCCCATGTAGTATAACCGATTAAGTCAACACCATCAGCGATAGCTTCCTTCATTTCAGCAATATGATCACGGAAATAGCTAATACGGTAATCATCATTTACGGACTCATTTTCTAAAATATCAACAGCACCAAAACCATTTTCAACGATAAATAAAGGAATTTGGTAACGGTCGTATAACGTATTTAAAGCAATTCGAAGGCCTTTCGGATCGATTTCCCATCCCCATTCGGATGCTTCTAAGTATGGGTTTTCTACGCCTCCTAATTGTAAGTTACCATCAGAAGCCTTATGTTCTTCAGGAGTTGCAGAGGCCGTACCGCTGTTATAATAACTGAAGCCTAAATAGTCTACTTTATGAGTACGAAGAATTTCTTCATCACTAGGCTCCATTTTAATTGTAATATTATGTTCAGCAAAGTAGCGCTCCGTATAGGAAGGATAGTATCCACGTACTTGCACATCTGTGAAAAACACTGTTTCACGATCTAACATCATGGCTGTCCACACATCTTCTGGATTACAAGAATAAGGATAAGTTGGAGCATAGGCAAGCATACAACCAATTTTGCTATCCGGAATAAGCTCATGACCTGCTTTTACTGCTAGAGCACTGGCAACAAATTGGTGATGAGCCGCTTGATATTGTGTGTGTTTTACATTTTCTCCTTCCTCAAACTCAAGTCCACCGCCAGTAAATGGGGCATGGATAACAAAATTAATTTCATTAAATGTCATCCAATATTTTACTTGATCTTTGTAGCGAGTAAAAAGAGTTCTAGCAAAACGCTCATAAAATTCTATAAGTTTACGGTTTTTCCAACCACCATAATTTTTCACTAAAGCGAGTGGCATTTCATAGTGAGAAATGGTAACAATAGGCTGAATGTTATATTTGGCTAACTCAGCAAATACGTCATCGTAAAATTTTAAACCTTCTTCATTTGGTTCTAATTCGTCACCATTTGGGAAAATACGAGTCCACGCAATACTCATACGGAAGCATTTAAAGCCCATTTCAGCAAAAAGGGCGATATCTTCTTTATAGTTGTGATAAAAATCAATTGCAGTGTGGTAAGGATAATAGCCTTCCATTGAATAATCTTGTGGGCTAAAAACACCATGTGGTAATACGTCTGCTGTAGAAAGGCCTTTTCCTCTTTCTTGGTATGCACCTTCTATTTGGTTTGCTGCCGTTGCACCACCCCATAAAAAGTCTTTTGGAAACGGTTTCGAGAAGCTATTCAACATTATTTGTCCCTCCAAAATATGTTCAACCAATTGGGAATAAGCATAGTTCATTCCCAATCAGCTAGATATTATTAAAATATTAGAGTTAGTAAATCTTCATTTTTAGTAATTTGTCCTTTAGTTGTTTCAATGATATCCGTATATTGTGCAGTATTTGTAATAATTACAGGTGTTGTTACAAGGTAGCCAGCCTCTTTAATCTTTTCCATATCAAAGTCGATTAAATGTTGCCCTTTTGTTACTTTGTCACCCGTTTTCACATGTGCATTGAAATATTTCCCTTCTAATTGAACCGTATCAATTCCAATATGAATAAGAATTTCTGCTCCATCATCTGATGTAATACCAACAGCATGTCCAGTAGGGAAGAGCGTTGTAATGACACCGTTTACTGGTGAATGGACTTCACCCACAGTTGGCTCAATCGCAATCCCTTTTCCCATTGCCTCAGATGCAAATACAGCATCTTTTACTTGGTTTAAAGGAGTAATGGTTCCTGTTAAAGGACTTACAATTCCTTCTTTTTTTACAACCGTTGCACCAGGTTCTTTAGATGTTTCTGTATTTTGTAGTTCCTCTTTATTCTCGTAACCTAAGAAATATGTTAAGGCTGCTGCTCCCCCTACTGTCATGATAATCATTAAGAAGTATGGAAGCCATGGTGTCGTTGTACCACTTAGTGTAAATATAGAATGAAGGGCAAAGGCATTGTTTTCAGCTTTAAATGCCCCAATGAAAGCACCACCAATCGCTCCGACAATAACAACATATTTTAATGTACGTTTATGAGTTGCAATTAACCCGTATAGAATTGGTTCTGTTACACCTGCAAGTATCCCTGTTAATGCTGTTGAACCAGCAAGAGATTTTGTTTCTTTGTTTTTTGTTTTTAAGAAGATACCTAGTGCGATACCCGTTTGAGCGAATGTACTTGCAGCCCACATTGGGTCGATTGGGTCTCCACCGTTCATTAAGTTTTCGATACTCATTGGAACAAGAGCCCAATGTAATCCAAACATAATAAGGAAAACCATGGTACCACCAACAACAGCCCCAGTTAATAGTCCGCTATGTTCACTTAAGAAATTAATTCCTGTAGCAACCGTTTTACCTACATAGGTTCCAAAAGGACCGAATGCGATAGCAGCTAATGGTACGATAATCATTAATGAAAGCATTGGTACTAAGAACATTTGTAAATCTTTGTATATAACTTTTTTCAAGAATTTCTCTAATTGAGCGTAAATAAGTACTGAGATAAATGATGGTACGATTTGAGAAGAATAGTCCATCAAGATAACTGGTATTCCTAGGAATGAGCTTGTATCTCCATTAGCTAATAAAGCTGTAAAGTTGGGTTCTAATAGAGCGGCTCCGATAATACCACCCATGTATGGGTTAGCTCCTAATTTCGTAGCTAAAGTAAAACCTATCATAATAGGTAAGAAGTATAGAATAGCATTACCAGCGGCAGATAAAATAGCATACGTACCACTTTGATTTGATAACAAATCAAACATGACTAATACGCCTAAAAGAGCCTTCAGCATACCTGCTCCGGCAAGCGGTGCTAGTAATGGAGTAAACGTACCAGAAATTAATTCAAATATTTTTCCAGAAAGCGATGTTTTTTCTTCAGATGTTTCATTAGCATCTTTTGAGAAGTTACCAATTTTATTAATTTCTTTAAATACATCAGAAACATGGCTACCAATTACTACTTGTTGTTGGCCACCAGTTTGAACAACACTAATAACACCTTTTACATTTTCTAATACTTCTTTATTTACTTTGTTGCTGTCTTTTACTTTAAAGCGTAAGCGTGTAGCACAATGTTCTAAACTATTGACGTTATTCTCTCCACCAATATGTTGGAGAATTTCTTTAGCTAAGCTTGTATAGCTCATTTATAGCACTCCTTTAATTTTATTTTTATAAAAAAAACCTGAGTTGATTTTTCTTATTCGAAATAATGAACTCGAATAAGAAAAGTCAACTCAGGTTTTGCCTGCCGAACAGTCACAATCCTGTGGTTCAATTATTATGTTTTTCTCGTGATGTAATACGGTTAATGTGAAGCATTAAATAAAGCATTTCATCTTTGTTTGGTTTTTTACCATAAGTAGACTCAATATAAGCTTTTACCTTTTGGGTACATTGATAAGCTTCAGGATATTTTGCCTTTACTTGTTCATATAATTCTTTCTCACCTTCAATAGTAGATTGATTATGAGTCAATCTATAGGCAAAATATCTTAAATGAGTAACAAAGCGACTATAATTAATTGAATTTTCATCTAGCTCTAAACCGTAATGATATTTAACGATAGTAAGAACATCATTTACCATTTTCGTCATATTCATCGTGTCTTCCATATCATTTTGGTTTTGTTGAGCATTAATGAGGTGAAGAGCAATCGAACCAGCTTCATCCTCAGGTAGCTTATAACCAGTTTTCTTTTCAATGATTTGTAATGCGTGTAAGGCAACTTCATATTCATTACGATAGAATTTCTTTACTTCCCAAAGCAACGCGTTTTTGAGTATGAAACCTTGTTGAAAGCGAGAAATTGAAAAACTAATATGATCGGTTAAGGTAAGATAAATATTATCACCAATTTTTCCAGGTAACTTTGATTTAGCGTAGGTGATAATTTCATCCGATAAATCCAAATGTTCGGATGGAATTTCGTTAATGAGATGGGCTAATTTGTCTGTTAAACCTTTTGCTTCTAAAACAAATGTTTTATCAACTTGGGAAGGATCAATATCTTCGCCCGATTTTTTTTGGAAAGCAATACCTTTACCCATGACAATCATTTCTGTATTATTATCATTTTCTACTAAGACTACGTTATTGTTTAATACTTTTTTGATTTTCATATATCATCACCTACTTATTAGCCTAAATAAAAAACCTAAATTCATACCAAAAATACAGCATAATTGTATTCTTGGTATGAATTTAGGTTTTGCCTGCCGAACAGTCACAATCCTATGTGAAAAGTATTCAATTACTGTTTATCTTTATCCACTTGTATTATAACTATGTTTGATAACGTTTTCAAGAGTTTTTTTGAATAAGGTTGATCTTTTTTAACCATATGCATAGCTTCGATACCACTTAATATATAGGTGACTGTTCGAAATGATTTCAATCCCAACATGGAACGGATCCTTTTTTTATAAAACGATGTTCTTGTTCCGCAATGGTGGTGGGGACGGCTATGCAACTGAAGTAGTAAAAGTAATAATAAATTATACTTTTACTGAATTAAAATTACCAAGGGGGATACTCCATTGAAGCAAAACCGACTAATTAAAATCATTAATTATCGATATAAGAATCATTAAAAAACAAAAAATCAGATTCTAAATATGATTGGAAATAAAAGTAAATATATGACCTATTTTTACACGTATCTCGGCTGTACCCCTATCCATCTGCGGATTCACAACTAGCACACCTGGTATATTTGCTAGTTCGTATAGCCGACTGCCCTGCTTTATACCTAATAGTTTTAGCGGTTTAGTAGCAGCTAAAACAACAGAACCTGGTCTTGCCGTATCGCTAACTACTGCTAACTTTGTTTGTAGTGGATCATAGCCTAATTTCACGCAAGAAACGGATGCGAAAAATGACACAAGGTCTAGGCAAAGTGAATAGTCATACACCGCATTATCCTACATAATAGAACGTTTGTTCTTATTATATTCCTATTTAACATAAATTTTCAACCTGTTTTACAAAAATACGTTCGTTTTTAGTTGGCATTTAATATTTCTCTATTCAATTTTATATTTCTTAACATTTAAATGATTTAATGTGATATGAAATATTGTTGATATATTTGTCATTGTAAGAAGAGATGGACATAACCTAAAGCAAGATTATACCTTTACAAACAGAAAAAAACTCCTTCCACGATTGGTGAAAGGAGTTGCCATACTTTGAAAGGGTATTCTCATTTTAATATATACAGTAAAAACTTGTATTGATAAAGTATACCTTTTGATACGAAAAATCCCCATGAAATTATTGTGAATTTATATTATTTTTCCATTTTATATTTATAAGAATAGCAGATTGGATGAAATTTGAGGGATCTTGTGGATTTTGAATAAAGTTTGATTAAACTTTATTTCAAAGCAACACTAAAAGTGCTCCTAAAGGCGATGCTGATTTTATTGCTCTGGCAATTTTTACTTCTACAAAATCTGATACGCATAAATCATTGTTTTGAGCACATAAAAAATAGACTGTAGGAAACATATAAAATATGTTTGCTACAGTCCCCATTCATCTTTCAATTAGTTTTTATATAACTTTATTTCTGAAGCTGAAGCAAATCCACCGTGTCCTGATACAACTTCAAGCTTTACATACTGAGCATTTACTTTACTGAAACTTGCATTCTTTGTAAGATTATTATCTTCCCACGTTCCAGTTGCAACTTTTGTAAAGTTAATTCCATCCATACTTGTGTATATATTATAACTAGTTATGTTACCATTAGGATTGCCACCTTGTCTTGGAACATAAGCCAATTGTGATATATTAGTAACTTCATTAAGCTTTAGCGTAATGTATGGAGCCTTATCGCTTCCATTCCAAAACGTATGCCACATTGTTGCAGGGTTTCCATCATTTGCATTTGTAGCAGCATTACCATTTGAATCTTGCTGACTTGAGAAACCTGCAATTGATAAGTTTTGGCGCGGTATTAATCCTGCTACAGAAGTATCAGTAAACTTTAAGTTAACAACATCGCCTGCTGGATTTAAACCAGTAGCAAATTTTCTAACTGTTAACGTAACATTTCCTGTTAAATTCGGTAAATTAGGAGCAGCTGGATTATATTTTGTCCAATGTGAACCTTGATCGATGCTGAATTCCATCGTACCGTCTAGACCAAAAACTGAGTTCTCATCATCATTTGCATAAACATTAACTTTACCAGCTTTTCCAATTGGAATTAATAAAGGCTGCTCTGTTCCAATCACTCTTGTTAAAATACCATCTGTTGAATTGATTGCTGAGATTTCTTCATTGCTCAGAAGCATATCATTGCTTGTAGCAGCTTTATACGTTTTTCCACCATCAATACTGTATTCCGTATCAGTTTTTATTCCCATTAATTTCCCTGCATTTGCTCCATCAAAACTAAACGTAGCAAGGCACAATCCTAAACTTGGCATTTGGGCTTTTATATTATTAGCTACTTGCTTCTCATTGACATTCGTTATTGTCGAGAATGCATTTAATATATTTAAAGTATATTGCTGAAGCTTAGCTCTATCACTTGTATTCAGAACATGGCTTTTTATTTGAGCAAGAAGATCCATCATCGGTCTTGGTTCATTAGCAAAAGAAGAAACGATACTGTTATTTAATTCTTGCCACTCAGCATCTGTTACATTTGGATTTTGTAACATGAGAGAAACGTAATCTTTCCATACTAAAACATTAATTGGTAGAATATTAGTAGCTGTTTTATAAATTGCATTTTTCTTAGCTGGTGAAGATATCGCTTTCGCTAACCAACGTAATCGCTCTGATTGATCTAGTTTTACTGAATCACGTTCAGCATTTTCAAATAATAATATGTTCGGTACTTGATTTTTCAAACTATTATCTGACCATGGAATAACAGTTACATCATGACGGCCCGATTCTCCCCATCCAAATATATCATTTCCTAAATTCCAAGAAGATGGTTTGTCATTCCATATGAGTGCACAATGTCCAGGCTGTGTAACAGGCATGGCTGCCACACCAAAGGCTTGACTTACTTGCACACCAAACTTTGAAATACCACCGCATACCGCACCATTTCTGTAAATTGAGGAAAGATTCCAACCTAAACCATAGAATGCATCATTTCCAGCTTGAACGCTAACTCCATCTTTGTTGTTTGTTACATACTGAATCAAATATGCACTTGTTCCTATCTTATCTTGACTTTTCAATTCGGGATGTTCCGTATTAATCATTTTTCTTGCCCATGTTAAATCTTCTTCTGGTGACCAAGTATTCACTACTAATCTTAAATGCCAAACATCATATGTTCTAAAGCAAGGAAGTAACTCACTATTTTGATCTGCTAATTTATAATGTTGGTACCTTGTTAATGGATTAATAGGTTTATTGTTTGTCCAATATTTTATAGGTTCAGCATGAGCTAACGATGTAGCTATAGCTAATTTTAAATACAATCCTTGGTGAGAATCTGCATCCGCATTCCATATTGTATTCCATATCTCAAGTGCATTTACAGGATTGTTTCCTGTGGGACTGCCACCTTCAAGGTATGTATTCATCACATCTGTATTTTTCATAGTCCAGCTAAGAAATTTCTGATGCTCAGCATCTTTTTTAGCGAATGTATTCATTGCTGCAGCACCTGTTTGTGAGATCAATTGCCACTGAGCCAAAGCTGCTGAAAATGCTGGGTCTGCAAGCTTATTTTGTAAACCCGCTCCAGTGATATTTCCAATCTTTACATTCAAATACGCACTGAGATAACTCAAATGACCCTCAAAATTACCATTTGCAATTGCCTGATCTGTCTTTTGGTTCAATGTTTCTAGATTGAATATTTCTAGATTAGATGACACCGTTTCAGCTGAAACTTTTGTATACGGAATTGTAGCAACACTCCCTAAAATAATTGGCATAGTTAATAATAAAGATGAAATTTTTTTCAAAATAATTCCCCCTTGTTTTATTTTTGACCTTTAACTGCTGCATTATCATCCTTTATATAAAATAATTCCCCACACCTAAAGGCATTAGGAATTAAACAGCCAACATGAATAAAATTTGGTAGTTTCCTAACCTTTCGGCAACTAGCTGACATAGTGGAATGCACCTTATTCCCTATAGGGGTCACCATATCAAAAAAAGAAAATTTTACGTTTAGACACATTTTAAGATGTTTTGTGTACCCCCTTTATCTTTGCAACAAAACCAAAACCCCCAAGAATCTTTGCTGCGAACAAAGAGTTCTTAGGGTTTTTATAGTTTATTTTTCTAGTTTTTTCTTAAAGAGATTTATCTTGTGTTTTTGTTTCATATTTTTCATATGACATTGTTTGTTTTGGTTTATCTTGATCGAATGGAATAAATTCCGCTTGTGCTGATGTATTGTAACCCATTTCTCCTATATAGTTAAAAGTTACGTTTTTCACTAAGACTTTTTTACCATTGTCATCAAAACTTAAATATGCTGGTAATGGTATATATGGTGTGTTTTTGAAGATAGTATATATGTCTTGTGAAGTTAGAGTAACTTCTTCGGTATGAACTACAGTTTGGTTATTATCTTTTTTAACTATAGGCAGTTTCAATTTTAGATCAGTTAAAGCCGCGTCAGTTTGGAATGACCCCGAAAAGTTCGCTTTTCCGACCCTAGTAAAATAATTCGTTGTTCCACCTGGGGCAGCAAGTACTTCCTGTGCCTTAAATGTAACAGTCTCTTCATTAGTAGCAGTATTTGTATCTGTATGTGAAAAATTAAATTCAGCACTAGCTTTAAATGATTGTTCAGCTTGAGCTACAAGAGCATTAACTTTAAAATTAGTTGAAGACTCAAATCCTAATTTAAACCCATATTGGTTTGTCGCAGTAACAGTATCTATACGCTTCATTGATTTTTCTGTTGTAAACTGTTTTTGTGTGATAGGAGTGCTATTTCTATAACTTAATAGCTCAATTTTACCCGCTTCTACTTCAGTAACTGTAGTTGGATTAACCGTAATATTTGTTCCAGTACTTGAAGCAGTCACTTTACTTAATTGATCTCTTAAACCATAATTAGTGGCAGGGTACTTTGTACCGTTTTCAATAGTTTCATTTTGTTCGTGTTGTATCCTTTCATCATCTGCTATTTTAAATTTATTACGTAATTCAGGTGAAGCTTCTATACCACTGCGTAACCTTACGAATAAAGCCTGTGTTATGTTTTCTGTAGAGTAAGTACTACCCTGACCAAATGAATCATTAACTACTGATGCTACTGGTGCTGCATCTGCATGAGATGCAGTTGGAAAAGTCACAACTCCTGTTCCTAGCATACATGCAAGTGGAGCAACCATTAATAATTTTTTGTATTTTTTCATTTGTCTCTCTCCTACCGTTATAGAATTTGTTTAGCATACTAGTAAAATCGTGTAATACAATTAAAATAATAACTTTTTATAAATGGGACAGTTTTGTGATTCGAAATCCCTTTTTAAAATGACTGAATATTAAGAAAGTTTAAATCGACATAATGTTACTTGCAACTTTACTAAACTCCTATTTAGTGTAATTTGCCCCTTTCTTAGTGGTCGTACCAGTTATGTTATTTATTAAAACATTAAATTTCCGCTGCGTATATAGTAAAATTTTGTCGTAAATAGTAGAATTTTATCTTATGTATTCGATAATTTTATTGTTACATTCTTAATATGAGTGAGAGGATATTATACTAATAAAATTAATGATGAATTCTATTGTAGTAATTATAATGATTACAACTTAATATATCCAATGAAAAAATAACTATATTAATTTAGAGGGGGTTAGTTTTTATTTTAGAAAAATACTTATAGAATAATTTAATGGTATTACTTATACTTTTTTACCTTTATTTTGGTATGTATAATTGCATGAAATGTGGATATATCAAATAATATATATTGTATTATATTATTAAGTTTTATAGAACAATACCCGATATTACTATTAATAAATGCTTAATTTACCATATTATTCAAAAATATCTTTATATAGTCATAAAAAACCTCTGAAATACAATTCATTCCAACCACCTCAATACTTGACATGAAGATAATAAAATGGATTCTTATCAATCCGTTATAACAAGAAATATTGAAACATGAAAAGGCCGCAAAGCCTTCTTGAAAAAGCGCTTTGCAGCCTTTTGGTTTCTTGTTTCGCTTGAAAAAAATGGTTTGCGTTTCCTTTCAAATTAACACCATGATATAAATATATCCATTGCCCTTTTACTTTGATATATGTTTCATGGACTCTTCAAGAGTCATTGGTTTGAGGTGAAATCAGATTCATTTGTCCAATTCAGAACCATACTGATGAACGCTACGCATAATAATTGTATAAGAAATGGATAAACCCCGTTTCTCCATCATTTTCACCAAATCACGTACCCTTTCTAGAGTAATAGAAACAATATGCCCAAGTTTTAGAGATTACTTACACGTATATTAAAGTTTTTGTACCAGAAACAGATACCAAGCTTATATTACGGTATATTTTTCACGATACTGTCTTGGAGTCATGTTTGTAATTTTTTTAAAAACCCTTATAAAATAACTTTGGTCATGAAAGTTAAGCAAAGTGAAAACATCTAATACTGGATATGTAGTTAGTGTTAATAATTTTTTTGCTTCTTCTACTCGTTCCCTTTGAATATATTCACTTAAAGGAATTCCCACTTCTTTTTTAAATAATTTAGATAAATAAGTAGGGGTAATCGCCAAATGATCAGCGAGTTTATTGAGAGATATTTCATTGTAAACATTTTTTCTAATATGATTCAGGCATGCAGTAATCGCTTTTGAATACTTTTGCGCATTGTATTCTTTCACACGATCTGCAAAAGTACGTAAAGCGTCTCCTGACAATCGCTTTACAGAGTCTACGTTATCTAGTTGTTCCATGGTTTGTATATACAAAAGACTAAGAGAAAAAGCAATATCTGATGGAAGGTTACCATCTATCGCATATCGAGTAGCTAGAGTAATCGCAATAATTCCAAGAACCTTTTGGTTTCTGAGTGGATCTGCTGCTAAAATAACCCCATCATCTTCTTTTGGAATTGCATACATATATTGTAACAACTTTTCTTTATTTCCTTCTTTGATTGCTAAAAAATAATTATGTACTAATGCCGTGTTGTGAGTTTCAGGATTATTTTGTTGGCGTTTTAAAATATATAAATCAGGTTTCACAATTTTATAGGGAACTTCCTCTAGCAATTTATTTTTTTCTAAAACGATACCTACATCTAACTTTTCATTGAAAATCATGTAATGCAATAAGATTCCGATATCAATTAAAGTAGTTTTTTTAATCTCAGGTAGACACTGATAATAGGCTAGTCTTTCATGAATTTTATTATTTGAGTTAAATTCTTTCCGAATTTTAAAGGTTATATCACCTGAGCCCTTTGGATGTATAGTAGGACCGATTATAATAGTCCCTTTTATATAATCATGATTTGCTATATGAATTAGGACGAAATTTTCAAGATAACTGTTACATCTGAAAAGTGGGAAGTTAATGGGATCATTTTCTTGATAAATGTCACTAAGATGTTCTTCTTTAGAAGAATAAAATGGACTACAAACATCATCAGAAATAGAATGATATAGAATTTTTTTGTCTGTAGATAAAATATGAACAGGTACATTAAAGGCTTTATGTGCGAGATCACACAAGTGTTGTATGTCGATGGAATTATTCATTACCTTCTCCTTTTAATTAGATTAAATGATAAATTTTTACATTGTTCCTTTATAGATTCATAAATTATTTGCCGTCAGGTATAACTCACGACAAAATATTACTATGAAATATCAAAATAGTACAATTCTCGACAAAATATCACTATATTTTTTTATGAAAATCATAAATTATTTAATGGTTACAACAGATGAAAGTAGAAACAAAGAGTTGGCAAATAATCTGTCTAAAATACGTGAAGAAAATGACAAGTTAATAAAAAGTTTAGAATCAACGTTAAGCTCCCAACAAGAAAAGAAATTATATGAAAATTTCAAAGCAAATTTCGGCGAGTTAAGACCGAAAATGAAAGAAGCACAAAATTTATCAATGCAAAACAAAAACGAAGAGGCTTATGCTTATTATTTAAAAGAAGTTAAGCCTGCTATGCAAAAATCAATTAATTCTATTCAAGAATTCGCTAATTCTAATAGAAACCAAGCAGAACAATTACAGGAACAAAATGCTAGCAGCGCCAAAACTGCAATAATGATTTATATTCTTATTTCAGTTTTGGGGACTGCAATTATTATATGTATTGGATATGTCATTAAAACAGCTATTCAACGTCCAATTACTTTATTACAGCATGATATAAAACAAGTAGCAGATGGAAATTTAGTAATACGTACTTCCTATCAAGCAAATGATGAATTAGGAGCTATTGTTACCTCTTTTAATAACATGTTAGATAATTTACAACATTTAATTGAGAAAATACAAGTAACGACATACGAAGTTATCTCCTCTACTGACAGTATGTTGCAGAATACAAAACAGGCATCTAAAATATCTAACGAAGCTGTTTTAACAATTAATGAAGTAAATAAACAAATAGAAGGACAAGTTACTAATATTCATGAAAGTTCAACAGCGATGAATGACCTAACAAATGGAGTTCAATCAGTAGCTGAATCAGCAGCAACTGTTGCTGAAGTATCTGTCGCTACAACAGATCGTGTAAATAATGGTAGTAAAGTAATCAAGCAATCTATTACTCAAATGAATAATGTGCATGCAGTTGTTGAAGAAACATCTACGGTGATAGAACGTCTTATTATGCGTACACAGCATATAGATAAAGCTTTAGACGCGATTACAAATATTGCGGAACAAACAAATCTGCTTGCTTTAAATGCTGCAATCGAAGCAGCACGTGCAGGAGAAAATGGAAAAGGATTTGCAGTTGTTGCAGCTGAAGTGAGAGATTTAGCTGAACAATCCAAGCAATCCGCAAATGAAATTAATGATTTAATTAAATCGATCCAGCAAGATACAAAAGATACTGTTCAAATCATGAGAAAAGAACACGAAGAAGCTATCCAAGGAAGAAATGCTGCTAATGAAGCAGACGAAGCCTTTTCAACAATCATGAAAGACATTCATAAGATAACGCGTCAAATCCAAGAAGTATCAGCTACAACAGAAGAAATGTCTGCTGGAACTGAAGAAATTAACGCTTCACTATCAGTAGTATCAGAAACTTCTACAAGAGTAGCGAAAGATACAAATTAAACCGTACAAGCCATTCAAACTCAAGCATCAGCCATTACAGAAATAACAAATCAATCCATGCAAATAAGGAAAAAAAATACAGAATTAGAAGGCTTAATTTCACGATTTAAAATTAAAGAATAAAAAAAATAAAAGGAAGAAACAATTAATTTAAGCTTGATTGATATGTGGTTCCGCCCCATCGCTATCAGGCTATCAAATCAACAAATCAAAATACCCCTAAAATGAAAAAATACGCTATTCTTTCTGTAGAATCAATCGAACGAATTCGTTCGATATCTTTTATTTAGATAAAAACCACCGATTCATTAAATCGGTGGTCTTATGTTTATATATTATATATTTGTATCAGTATCGAATTTTTCCAGTACTTTTAATAAAATAGTTAAAATGATTGTGGACACAATAGCTACAATTAAAATACCATGAGGTGATAACTGTACCGAAGTTAATCCGATTTTTGCGATTCCAAAATATCCAACATAAGTAGCTAAGAATGATGTAACTACTGAAATTGTAAATCCTAAAAATCCCAACTCGTCTAATTTTTTCTCAGTCAGTCCACATACACTTAAAATCTTAGTAAAAATAGTCGCAACGAGGAATAATCCGATAGATAAAAGGAATAATGACATTGCTCCAGGATATACAATTTCATCTGGCATCCATTTTCCTAATGCTAGCATTAAAAATGCAGGTAGGAAAAGTGGTAAAAACAGTCCTAGAATTATTACTAAGACCGCTGTTTTATTCGGGGTTTCATTATTATTTTGATTACTCATAAATCCTCCTAAATACTAAGATGAAAAATAACTTCTTAAAGAGTTCAATATATATTACCACATTAAAATCACCGAATTGATATTATTTTTTATTCAGAAAATGGAGCGGGTTATCTACTGTTTGTAAGCTGGGTACTCGGTGTTTTACTGTATACGTTATTTAGGGTTACCGCCAGTATTTCGGAAAAAAACCACGCTAAAAGCATGCAAGATTTTATGCGAAAAATCGGGAGACATAGGGAACTATCGGGAGGCCAAAAGGCGCGCTAAAATAGGAATGTATAAAAAAATGCATAGTATCATAGAAAAAGAGAAAGGCGGATTCCTTGTGAGATTAGGATTCTGCCATGTCCTTGCTACCGATAATGATGTGTTATGTTAACTAGATTTGTATATAATATTCATATGGAGTATGCACAAAATTTTATCGTTTGAGGAGATTAAAAATGTCAATTTTAAGAGAATTTGACTTACATACTTATGATATGGAAGACCCTTTTAAGGATAGAGAGTTTAATAATCAAGTTCGTTGTATTGCAGCTTTATATGAAAGACTTTTTAGAAAATATAAATTCAAAAACGAGGTCTGTTGGAAAATACTTATTGAATGTACAAATGATTTAAGTAAACAGCATGAAAGGCTTATAAAATCAGACGTATATGAGATCTATACTCATTTTGATGTAAAGCATTTCTTTACATTATCTGACTGTGAGAAAAAGAAGCTGATTCTCGAAACTCTACAAGAAGGAGTTAGATTAGTCGTTGAGAAAGAAGGCTGGGATTCATATATATTTGAAGAAGTTTACAAAGAAATTATTAAACTAGATTACCAAAATAGCTATATATACGATAGACCTAAATCAAGTCCCACACGTCAATATAAAGCAGAAATTTTTTGTGAGCATACAGTACATTCCTTTGATATCAGTATTATTATCAGAGATAAAACAGGTAGGGAGTTAAAGCGAGAAAAAGTCAAATCTGAAGTGCCAGACGAGTGGGAATTTGTGAAACATCTCGGTAAATTAAGATGGATTTCTCATGAGGAGGTAGCCATTATAAATAAGACAGGTAAACCTAAATGGATTGTCCAATTATAAAGCATTAATCAACTTCCGATATCGAAATTTATGTAAATAAGCTAGCATTGGTCTAGCTTTTTTTTTTTCTTTATACACGTTTTAGTACCTTTATTTATAGTATTTTGAATGTATACTTTTCTATTAGTTTTTGAGGGGAATGGGTGAGTTGTGATAAAGTCAATGTTTAAAGGGAAATGAAAGTAAACTTTTGGCTAAAAGTTTACATTCGGATTTCGAATCATTTATAGCTAATTTTGTAATATATTTCTCAATATAGATATACTTATTAATTATGGTTTTAATATTCAAAATTAACAAAAATTGAAGTATTATAAAAATATGGTGGTTATTCCTTTTGTTTACTCCTTGTGCTAAAGATAAGATTGTGTTCCCGATCTTATCTTTTTTCTTTGTAGATTTTTGATACAAAAAAAGGAATCCTTATAATATTATAAGGATTCTGCAACAGGTAATAACAAAAATATAAATAATAAAAAGAATTACTTATATTATTGCTTATATGTTAATAACGTACAGTGTACCAGTTAAAATGTGTTCAAATTGTGTCTTAACGTACAATTTTCTTTCTTTGATATGGTGAGGCCTATTAGCTATTCCTGATTAGATTCTAATAATTCCTTTACCTTTTCTTCATTCGGAAACAATTCCTTATATTTATGACTTTCCATATCTAACTCTGGAAGATTGGGTGAAACTACTAGCATGCCTCTAGGCATATATGCTACATTTCTTCGATAAAATCTCGGACCATAACAGCCTTCTAAACCATAATAGTACGGAACATCTAAATAATTCTTTAGCTCCTGCGAGTTAATCTCTTCTCTTAAAGATATTTCTACTAAAGTTTTAACGTTTGATTCTATCCTCAAAGAACCATCCACAATAAACTTTTCTAAGCTATTATAATCAACAATTTGTACGTCTCCATATTTCTCTCCAGATCTATAATGACCACTAATGATAATAAATGGAACTATCTTTACTCCGGCAAATTCCTCTTCACTCATTCCAATTGTTTCACAGAATTCTTTCTTTTCCTCTTTAACATACATTAAAATCTTCTCTATTTGACTATGCGCTTTTTTTAATACTTTATTAGCACCCCGATAATCATTTAGATCAATTGGGTCTAAATGATTTTTAACTTCGGCTAGGAATAAATACTTCTCGTCCCAAGCGATAACATCTATATCTCCCTTAACATTACCCTTTTTTTGAGCTGAATTATAATTAAAATTATAATCAGCATTATAAACTTTCAAATTGGCCTTTTGTAATAAATTTCTATTCTCTTCTTCAAAAATAAGCCCTTTCGATGACATATCAATTTGCAATAACTGCAAATGCTTAATAAATGTCATATAAACATTATTGGCTAAAAAAAGACTAGGAATAATTACAACTGAATCTCCATTTCTAACCAATGGCTTATAATACAAATCAAATACCTTATCTTTTCCAAATGTAAAAAAATCTATCCACTTTTCAAAGTCACTTATGGTCAACTTCCGACCTAAAACCTTAGATAGCAATAATTCATATTGCCAATACAAAGCTTTTATTGAAATGCTTAAAAATGGGCACTTCGGTTTTTTTTTATACTTATCGATATAATACTCTGTCGCATTATAATATATATCAGCGAAATTCCTAATACACATATAGAATATAAAGGCTTCTCGAAGGTTAACATCGTTATAACGGATTTCTGAAAGTTTTCTCACTCTAAGAAGCTTTGCTATTTTAACAGTTTCAATTTCCCCAGCATTGACAGAATTAATCAGATGGTCATAAACATCCTCCAGCAAATCTAACTTTAAATAAAAATGTTCACCTTCAAATTTTAGTCCCATCACATTTTCATAATCTATCTCATCTTTGTAGAGATTATCTTGTGCTAATTCAATTGTGAATTTTCTATTTAAAGAATTTTCTCTCATAGACGGCAAATTATACCTGATGAATTCAATTGGATCTATATACTGGAATTCGGTAAAATCTTTTCCATCTTTTATTTCCATATCGTTGAGATACATTTCATCGGATAACCAATATAAAAAATTCAAGTTAATAAAGGTCTTCCATATGTCCTCGTCCATTGATAAAGGCTTCAGTCGAACAATATCCTTTTCCTTGAAGTTCTTTTTATTAAATTCTTTATTCAGGGACATATTGTGCCATCTTTCTAATACCATATTCAAAGCTTCTATTACATTCTGGTATAGTGCCTCTCGCTGCATGCCGATATGTTCACTAATATTATATGGATTATCAATTTTTTGACTTACAATCTGATGATTGAGATTTTCAAATGCGTTTAATATTTTATATAAAGCAATTGTTTGATTATTATTCTTTAATTTATCACAGAGGTCATCTAAGTTTGAGATTAGGGTCTCGAACTGATTATTGATATATGTGCATTGCAACAAATAATTTTGTAAGTTTTGTATCTCTTTTTCTCTTAGTAATTTTATTAATGGACTACAAAACAACTTATTTATCTTTTTGTCACTTGTCATATTAATCAATATCCTTTTACCTTTTAACTCCATTTTAAAAGATTCACTTGAAAAGTTATTATCTTCGATGCTTTTTTCAATATATTCCTTAAATTTTTCAAAAGCAACTTTATATTTCTTTTTTTCTAGCAATTTTTTTACATCATTATAAATATTCATTACCATTCCTCCCTTATTTGAAACATTACTTATTTCATTCACTTTATAGACTTGAATACATCAGAAGGTTTAATACAAATTATAGATATATTCTAACAATTAATTTTAAATTTAGTAAGCAATAGTTTTGCTCTAGGTCTTATATTACTATTTTCCCTTTATGTTGGTTTGAATTAAAGTTTAATCAAAATGTGTGGATTTTAATTTTGGATTCCTTAAGTTTTTATAAAAAAGATTGAACATTTTATGTGGTCTACTTCAATAAATGCAGTTGTCAGTTTAACTATATTCCTTCATGATTAGCGTATAAATTTCACTTTTAAAAAGAAACATTTTGTTCAATTGCCTAACAGAACAAGATAACACGCCTAACTCATGTGTCCAAATTGTATCTAAACGTACAATTTTCTTTTTTTGATATGGTGAGGTCATGAAGTAAGCTTATTCCCCTTTTTTCGGTGGATGTGCAAAGATACCCTTTTTTTATTTTCTCCGACAAAATATGACAAAGTAATGTTATTTTGTTTGCTACGATTGGATGAGAAATCTTATATTTTTATTTATTTGAGTATTTAAATGCATAGGGGGATTAGATGATGAAAGAATTCAAGGCTTATAACGGGACAATGATAATCGATGAAGAGAAGATAACCATTAAACCTTCAAAGATTATGGGTATGGGCAAAAGAGTTATGGAGATATACTTTGAAGATATTAAGAAAATACAGTTTGAAAAACCAAAATTACTCACCAATGGATACATTCGTTTTGAATTAGTTAGTAAATCTGGTACTAGGAAAACTAAATTCGAAGTAACTCAAGAAGAAAATGCAGTGTTTTTCAAAAAAAAGCAGATGAAAAGTATGGAAGAAGCTAAGAAATTGATAGAGAGTTATTTGTAATTGAAGGAGCGGTAAAAATGAAAAGAAAATTACTTACAGCATTAACTTGTGGTGCTTTACTTATGGGCCTGGCTGCTTGTGGTTCGAACGAAAAGACAAGCACTGATGTGCAAACCAAAGAAAAAGATCAACCACAACAAGAAGTAAAAAAAGAAACATCAAATAAACCTAAAGATACAGCTGTAAAGATGGACGATGGTCGTAACGTTAACATGGAGATTTACAACAAATACAACGTAAAATATCAGTCTCACGAGCCAACTACAAAGGATAAGGATGCAATGGAGCACTTTGAAAAAATGGCCCAAAAACACAATTTGTCCGTTCCTGAATACATTTCAAAAGAAGATGAAATTGTTGCGGCGAATGTTCAAAAAGAAAAACAATCGTCTAATAAAGTAGAATTCAATGAAGAAGGAAAGAAAATGGCTTTAGAGCAAGTCCGACAAAATCCACAAGTTCGAGATGCTCACATTGAAGTACAAGGTAAAAAAATCATCATGGCTGTTATTGTAAGTGCATCAGTCGATAAAGATACTGCTAAAGAAATTGGAGATAACTTCGTCCGTAATCTAGGTGCATTCTCTGGAGGTAAACCCCCAGAAAAATATTACTACGGAGAAATATTTGATAACTACGATTTACAAATTGGTGTAGGGACTAGTCCTGATAACATTATTGTTCAAGGTGCTAAAGTAACAACAGCTAAAAGAATTACATGGTAACTCAATACATATGATTAAAATTAACGTGATTCAAGTCGGAGGAAGGCACCTTAGGGTGTCTTTTCTTTATGGGATCCTGCCAACCCAAAAATGTCTTAGCGTGGGTTTTATGTCATTGTGTTGGCGGGACCTCCAATACAAATAATACATTATCCATTTAGCGGATTAATTCAACATAAAGCTAAATGTAGACTATTGAAGTAGTGTTTTATCTTTTATTAATTATTACGGTACGTGAAATTATTATACATTGCAATTAAAAGCCCCCATAGGGGGCCCACCAACATAACGCGAATTTCGTACGCTAAGAAAAAAACTCTGCTACATATGTAATGTAAGCAAAGTTTTTTTAAATTGTTTAATTCTCGCTCCACTATCAGCTTTGTTTACTAACACTTTAATTGTTTTAACAGCCTTTCGTTTAATTCCCACAATGCTGTTTTGTTACTATCCCATTTCAAAAGCGTTATTGCTTCCTCAAAACATAGCCATTTATAATTGAAGTGTTCTTTGGATAATTCAATATTTTTTGTAGGAACTTTAACTCCAAAAGAAAATTCTTTTATTACATAAACATCTTCTCCCCAAAGAAAACCACCAACTACATCCTCTACAGGTAGTGAAGACACAGAATCTAGTTTTATATAAGGACATTCTCTTATAATACCAGCCTCTTCAAACGCTTCCCGTTTTGCTGATTCAATAGGAATCTCACCATCTTCTCCACCACCAGCTATTCCTTGCCAATAACCATAATCACTTCGATTAAAAATGGCATATTGAATGGAATCGTCAGTTTTTATATAAGGAAATATCAATACTTGATACGGTGCTCTCATTGCTTAACCTCCTCCCGAAAAAATATGAACAATTTATTCACTAACTTGCTATTTTAGTAAACAAAGAGCCGACATCAAAATTCTACATTAATAATGCAGGTTTATGGTGTCTGCTCTCCATTTTTAAAGAATTTTATTTTTCATAAATAGGTTTACTCTTAACGGGGTAAAAAAACGCTTATTTCTTGTCTAATATGTTTAGCGTTTTTTTTTTTTTTTTTCAAAATGCTAGCGTTACCCCATGTTGACTAACGAGTGTAGATTTGAAAGAAAGTTTAATTAAAACCTAGTTAAAAAATTTGATTTCATCATAAAAGAATCCCAATTATTTTGAAGAAAGATTAATCAAAATAATTGGGATTAGTTATTCTATACTACAAAATTTTATAAAAAAGTTTGATTATTTCAATGATTCATATGTCTCTTAAGCACTCTTCAACGTTTGAGAATTATTCATAATCACAACCCGTGATTCAATTAGCCCAAGTTGTTTTCCTTTAGGAATTGTATAATTTGTCTTTTGTGGTGGTTATCGTGATCTGTAAATTCCTTAACAATATATATAAGTGAATAAGGTGTTCCAGTATTCGGACAATGAGTTACACCGTTTGCAGTTAATGGATTTTTTAACTTTTCGGTTGGTAATTCATTAAGCTCTTTTACAAGTAATTCCCTTGTATCTTTTGCTTCTTCAAGAAGTTTTGATTGTGATATGCCTGATTTTGCGTAGTTTGATGCTTTTTTATTATATGTATCAAAATCTGGAAACTCCATTCCCTGTTCATTTTGAACAGATGGGAAGATTTCTGTTAATAGATAATTATCCCAATTCATAATATGGGATATTATCTCACTTACAGACCATTTACCCTCGGCTATCGGTTTAGACCATAATGTTTCATTGATTTTTTCTAAAGTGCTTAACCAAGATGAATAATGACTAAAATTACTAATAATGTTTTTTACCTCACTCAATTTTCTCCCTCTTTTCTAAGCCTAATCAATATAATTATAACAGAAAATCCCAAATTAACAAACGTATGTTCCCGATGTTGTTTTTAGTTATAAAACAACAATCTTTAAACTCCCATTATAAATAATCAAACTATTTTCAAAATCAATATCAAACCCCGTTAGTGCAATAAGAAAAACCGAAATCTCATCTTTAATAAGATATTTCGGTTCATCTTTTTTACAAACGGTTAAACTTTCTTCAAAACGGTACGACTTTTTTATAAACAGTACAACTTTATTTCAAGTCTACAACGAGTACCAAATAGTCCCTAAAACGGTCGTTTAAGGAACTTTATTTATATCTATCAAAATCGACTGAAGTATGTTTAAAATCCAGCCCCAAAACTCATTACCAAAAACAAAGTATCATAACAAACATCAAATACCGTTTATGAAACCTTTTTAACGTACGGAAAAACCAAGTTTTTCAAATGAAAAATTCCTTAGCGTACGAAATTCGCGTTATGTTGGTGGGACCCCATGCCCATCAAGCTAACCAAGTAACTTACTAGATATGAAACGATCCTTGGTTCAAAACTAGCAATTGATAGAAAAGTAGGCATACTAAAGAAGCCTATTAAAACGTGATTTTTTCGCTAGGCAGCTTGTCTATGCTTCACCGTCGTTTTATACACAATCCCTAGAATATCAAAGACGGTCATCTTCTTATACCGATGACATTTACGACCGTTCTTTTTGAGCAGTAGATAAAGACGATGCAAAATTTTCAAAAGTTCTTCTGTGCCAAGGGCTATCGCTTGAAACAGTAACGGAAAGTAATCTTTAATCATATAAATCGCTTTGTATTCACTCAGCTCCTGCTTTGTTTTTTTTAGCAGAAACTGTCGCATTTGGAACATCGTAGAAGAACAGAGGAGAATGCTGATGAGTTGGCCATATAAATGGCACTCTAGGCGTTCTCTTTTAATATTTTTACATTCATCAATTTCAAAAAATGACTTCCACGTTTTAAACAAAATTTCAATCTGCCAACGAAGTGAATACAGTGAGTGCACGTAATTCGTTGGTACTCCTTCTAGAGACGTGTTCGTGATATATACATTCATGCCCATTAAACGTTTACTTTTATCCTTCATGACAATGCCTTTTTTCTTTTCACGTATCGCTTGGTTTCTTAGGCGTGTTTGTGTTTGATCATCGGTTAAACGATGGATAATGACACGTGCTGGAAGTTTCTGATTTTGGCCAATGTATGCCTCGCAAATTTCTATCGTTTCACCGGGGATTAGACCCGACATCATTTGTGTCATATCAAGCTGGATGTATTCTGTTTGCTTTTTTAACGTACCGTTGTTGAAGTATTCTGGCTCAGGATTCTTGATATAAATCCGTGTATTCAGCTTCAACCGCGAGATATAGTAAGCTCCTTTATCCTGAATAGTTTGTAAGTCTCCTAAATCGAAGTAACCAAGATCACGTAAACACAAATCGCTCACCTCTACGGTTTCAAGGCAAACGGTACCATATGTTTTATCATTATTCTTTCCCGGCCCAAGCTGTACGTTAAGGAACTGACCACTTAGTAAATCATATTCCAATTGAATCTTCACTCCAGCTTTGTTACTACTTCCACCTGAACCTTGATACTCGTTAGCGAAAGAATCTGGGAGCTGAAAAACTGTCGCATCTAAAATGCGAATACGTTTGAAAGCACCAAGCATGCTTGAATTTAACGATTGTGTCGAACATAATTTTTGTGTAAGGAGTAAAGTGAAGACTTCTCTAAGGAACGCGACAGCCGCATTGTTAAAGCGTTGATTAAGTCCTTCTTGGCTTATTAAGACACCTGTCGAAGCCGCTAATCGACTGCATAGCTGAGTAAGTGATGTACTGGCAATTTCTTGACTGAGCCAGACGCAAAGAGCCACAAGTTCGTTTGCTTGGTATTTACTTGTTCGTTTCACAAATCCCGTCCGCTTAGCGATTTCTTGTATGGTTGAGGGTGATAGGAGGCATTGAAGTTCTTGTGCATGTAAACTTAGGCAATCTAGTGTTCTATTATTCATAAAAATCACCATCCTAGTGAAATAAAATAGGCTAATTTAAATGATTAACACACACTTAAATTAGCCTTATCCAATTGATAAAATTATTCTTTAAAGAACTATATAATTTTTGAATAGATGACCATCGTAGTAGGGATTGTTAACATCAAAATTGAAGTGAGTACTATTAAGACTTGTTGAGCATCCCAATTAATATCGCTAAATCCTGTTAGAATAAATAGAAGCAAAATTGTACCAAATATGACAAAATAATTCACGAACATCGATTTTCCTAAAATCATCTTCGAACGTTCATCTTTTGGAAATAAGTGTGGGGATAAGTATGCCATAAGTAATTGATTAATCCCTAATGCAAAAGACATAATAGTAATAACATCTGGAAATCGACCATTTATTACATCATCAAAATTTATATAAGTCGATACACCAGTCACAAATAAGCCGGAAATTAAAAATATAAATCGACTTTCCTTCGCCTTTTTAGTCCTACTCATGATTTAATCCTCCTCATAAATGAATATATCTTCAATTTGACAACTGAATATACGCGCGAGTTTGAAAGCTAACGTAATGGAGGGATTATAACGTTCTTTCTCCAATGAAATAATCGTTTGTCTTGATACATCTAACATCTCGGCTAATTCATCTTGTGTAAAATCGTATTTGGCACGCAAATTTTTTATGTTATTTTTCATTCTTTACACCTACCATCTTAGTAAAGCAAGCTTTACGTTAAGTATACTTTACATTTAATTTTTGTTTAGGTCAAGTATACTTTACATTTCAAATCTTAAATCATAATCCTTATAATATAAGTGTAATTTGCATTAGAAACATCTGAAATTTTCCTTTTGGAGTACAGTTTTTTCTTAGCTTGATGGGCATGGGGTCCCACCACATCACCATCAAGTTAATATTTTATAATGCCCCCAAAACGAAAAATTAGAGTCTTTTATAGCAATGAAGTTCATTTTTATCGTTTTGGGGAACAACTAATTTTTTAAGTTAATGGACACATGGTAGGTGTCAAGTTGAACGTTGGTTTTTAACCATTAATACTGGTCTTGCTATATTTTCTCATAAATTAACACATATACAACATCTACTCCCTTTATATCTATCGATACCTTTTGCTATTGGCGTGTAATATAGAAATAATAGTGTTGTTTAATTTTGTTCTCCAAAAGACAATAACCTCCTACCTGTTGATTTGGTAGGAGGTTATTAAAGGTATTTAAAACTCAATCTGATAAGTTTAAATTAAGATGATAATTCCTTTAATGTATCATGTAATTTAAACTTTCTAATTTGATATGCAGCAATTAACCCTGCACATGTTCCCAATAATATACTAACTATGACCAAAGATAATATTTGTAGGTAAGGAATATCTACTATCTTTAAATCCAAACTAGGTAACACAATATAACTAAATATAATACCACCAAACGCTGCAATAATGCTTGCTATTAATCCTAAAAAGGTCCCTTCTAACCAAATAATTTTTTTCATTTGTCCGGGAATTGCACCAACAGCTCGAATCATACTTATTTCAGCACGACGTTCATATATACTTGCTATAATTGCATTCATTAAACCAATACCAGAAATTACAAAAATAATACCAACTAATAACTGAATCAATAGTAACATTTGATTTAACAATGTTAGCTGTTCCTTTAATAAATCTGTACTATTAATAAGTTCTATATTAGTTCCATTCTTCATAACGTGGTTAACCGTCTGTTGTATTTCATCAATATTCTTATGAGAATCTACCATTATTTCTATAGATTCATAACCTTTTATTTGGAAGTTCTTTTTTGCCCATTCCTCATTAACAAATACTCCCATTGTATTCATTTGTAAACTTTGTTCTAATATCGATGTAATTTTAATAAACTGTGGCTCATGACCTGTTGATTGCACTTTAATTTTGTCATTTATTTTTATCCCTAAATAATCAGCTGTTTTCTTTGAAAGAATTCCTTCGCCATTTTTTAGAGGTTCTTCTAAACTTCGCCCTGATGCTACTTTAATTTTTTTTATCTCATTAAATGCAGCTAAATCTATTCCAGAAACCTCCATAATATTTGGGCTAACATCATTCTTACGCACGAATTCGTACCATTCAGGATCAGCCTTTTTGAAATCATAATCAATTAATTCAGATTTGGTATCTGTTGCAATAGCTGCTGTATTTTGTACACCTTTAATTTGCTTTATTTTTTCTAACCATTCAAAAGGAATATGTTCATTTGCTCGACCTAACATTGGTACTCGAATAGATAAATCGGCTGGCATGCTTTTCTTTATCCCTTGCCTCATACCTTCCTGCATTGAATTCATATACATACTTCCCACCAACGCTAACATAAATCCAAAAGACAATATTGCAACTGAAATCGCTGCTTTTTGTCTATTACGTATCACGTTTCGACTACTTATGGAAGTTTCTATACGAAAGACGCGCTGGAAAGGTTTAGTGATTATTGGTGTAATAACTCTAATGATGAACGGTATAGCAAACAATAAACCTATTACAAATAAAAATGCTCCTATAGGTCCAATATTTACTTTAATTAACTTCTCTAAGAAAGTTGCACAAGTTCCAATGACAATACCAACTATCGCTACAAAGAAACTAATTATACTTATTTTCTTTTCCTTTTTATTGACAGACAAAATCACAGGTCTAAAAGCTTCTACAGGTGGAATTTTTCTTATAGACATCGCTGGAATAATAGACCCTATAATAGACATCATAATTCCTACAATAAAAGTTGAAATTAATAGGCCCCATGAGATTATAAAAGTCTCACTATCAACAGTTGCCCCTCCTATCCACCTATTAATCAATCCTGATACTAAACGATAAAATAAAGTACCCATTGTAACTCCTATTAAGGAACCTATACTACCAATTATTAAAGACTCAAGTAGGACTACACCTATTATTTGAACAGATCCACTTCCAAGGGCACGTAATAAGGCCCATTGTTTAAGACGATCACGTACAGATAAGAAAAAGCTTCCCATGACTAAAAGAGCCACAACAAATAGGGCAACTCCACCTAGTCCCCAGATTAAAGGTTTCATTACATTTAAGCGTTCAAATGCTTTATCAACATATAAACGTTGATCAATTTTCACGCCATTTAACACGCTTTTTATTTCTGAAACTAAAAAGGCTTTTTCATTAGCATTAGCCGCTTTTATTTGCACTAAATTATATTTATTTTTCAAATTCAATTCATTTTGTAGCCACTCAATAGGAAAGAATGCAGTTTGCTTCATTGCAGACATTGTTGGCGGATTAATAATACCAACTACTGTTACTGTTTTTTTATTAAAAGGTGGAAAAGGCATTTCAATTTTTTCACCTAATTTAATCCCATTTTTCTCTACATAGGATTTTGTAATCGCAACTTCTGCCCCTTTTTCTGGATATCTCCCTTGATCAATCTTATAAGCACGGATTTCAGGTGAATTTGGTTCGACTCCCCAATACGCCGGTTGGTTTGAAATTTCCGGTTTATTAGGTATTACATATGGTATTAATACCTTTGATACAGTTTTTAGGTTTTTAATATTTTTTATTTGATCTACTTCTTTGTCATCTAAATATTGATCATTTTTCATATAACCGAATTGCAAATTGTAGTCACCGTAATTGTTCTTAACTTGCTGTTTTACTGTTTCTTCGACAGAATTATTTCCTAGTAACAACATTGTGGCTAACATAACACCTAAAGCTGTACCAAGGGTAATAAGTGATGTTCTTAATCGGTTTCCCTTAATTGATTTTATAGCATATTTAAAAATCCACATTTCCAAAACCTCCCTTTCTATTGAAAGTGTGTGTTCATTATTTCTTGAATACGCTTAACTTTCTCTGAAATCTTTTCGTTAGTTTCCTCGTATTCATGAATTATTAAACCATCCAATAGAAAAACAACTCTGTCCGCATGAGCTGCTACAAAAGGATCATGTGTTACTACAACTGCTGTTTGATTTAAGTCATCACAAGCATTCCTAAGTACAGTAATTATATTTTTACTGTTTTCAGAATCTAATGCTCCTGTTGGTTCATCTGCTAATATAATTTCAGGATCATTAGCAAAAGCTCTAGCAATCGCTACTCGTTGTTGTTGACCTCCAGAAAGTTGAGAAGGAAGATTTTCCTCCTTGCCTTCTAAACCAACAATTTTCAAAAGTTTTTTTGCTTGATTTGTGGCTTTTTGTTGTTCGACATTATCCAATAATAAAGGAAGGGTAACATTTTCTTCCGCATTAAAAATAGGTATTAAGTTAAACTGTTGAAAAATGAATCCTATTTTCCTTCTTCGGAATAGTGCCAATTCTTTTTCATTCATCATTGAGATTTCTGTATCCCCTATTTTAACTTCTCCTTTTGTCGTTTGATCTATTCCCCCAAGTAATTGCAACAAAGTAGTTTTACCTGAGCCACTCGCACCCATGATACATAGAAATTCTCCTTGCTTTACTTCAAGATTTACCCCTTTCAGGATGTTTATCATTTTCTTTTCAATGAAAAATGATTTCTCTAAATTCTTAACTTCTATGATCCCCATAAATATCTCCCTATATTAGTATTTATAAAACAACAGGTATCTATTACTTTCTTCTTAACGAAAAAGTAATAGATACCTGTTGTTTTATAGTATATTAAGGTTTAATTAGCACTCTACTTATTCACCTGGTGTACTATCTTTGCAAATACCACCAACTACAGTGTAGGAGTAGTTATTTAACCAAACTTCAAAACCACAGCCTTTTACTACGTCAAAAGCATTTCTGAATTCGTCAATTGTTAGGAAATAATACTTTTCGCAAATAATTGTTCTAATTACTTTTTTTAGTTGAAATTACATAATTTATACCATAATATTCCTTATGATATAATACTATTAAAATATATTCAATAATATTTTTGTATTTTTTGACAATTTTATACACCTTTTATATTTCTTATACCTGTGATCCTGCCGTATGCTCATCGAGCTAAAGAAAAATTGTATCTATAAAACGAAAAAAACGTTATTCTTTCTGTAGAATCATAGGAAAGGATGGCGTTTTTTGTATGTCTATTTCTGTATCTGACAAACTACAACTATTCGCACAGGAGATTCAGAGTCTTTTATCCCCAAATACCTTACAGAATCTAGCTAGAGATGTTGGATTTGTACAACGAGCAAGTAAGTATCGAGCACAAGATTTAATAGCTTTATGTGTATGGATAAGCCAAAGTGTAGCAAAAACATCTTTAACCCAGTTATGTAGTTGTTTAGAAGCATCAACAGAAGTGCTCATCAGTCCCGAAGGACTAAATCAGCGATTTAACACTGCAGCCGTGCAGTTTCTACAGAAAGTATTAGCTAAACTTCTCAACCAAAAGTTATCTTCAGCTAAGCTGCTCTCTTCTCCATGCACTTCTATTTTCAAGCGTATTCGTGTCCTAGATTCAACTGCATTTCAACTTCCAGATCCTTTTTCATTCGTTTATCCAGGTGCAGGAGGATGCAGCCATACAGCGGGAGTAAAGATTCAGCTTGAGTATGATTTATTAAGTGGACAGTTCCTTCATATTCATACAGGCCCAGGTAAACAACATGACCGAACCTACGGTTCCCTGTGTGTCCCAACTGTAACAGCGAATGATTTATGTATTCGAGATTTAGGGTATTTTCATTTGAAAGATCTTCAATATATACAAGATAAAAAGGCTTATTATATCTCACGTATCAAATCGAATACACGTATTTATCAAAAAAATCCTAACCCTGATTATTTTCAAGATGGCAGAATCAAGAAAGGTACAGAGTATATCCAGATAGATATGGAGGCTTTAATGAACTCTCTTCAATCAGGACAAACATGTGAAATATCCAACGCTTATGTAGGAATGACTGATAAAGTCCCAACTCGTGTGATTGTTCATCGACTAACAAAAGAACAACAACAAAAACGATTACAAGATCAAACTGTAAGAGAAAAAAAGAAAGGAATGAAGTATTCTGCTCGTAGTAAACGACTTAGCGGTATCAATGTATATATGACAAATACCCCTGCAGATATTGTCCCGATGGGGCAAGTACATGATTGGTATTCTTTACGTTGGCAAATCGAGATTTTATTTAAAACGTGGAAATCATTCTTTCATATTCATCATTGTAAAAAGATAAAACGAGAACGATTGGAATGCCATTTGTATGGGCAACTGATTGCCATTCTACTCTGTTCTTCTACTATGTTTCAAATGCGACAATTACTTCTTATGAAAAAGAAACGAGAACTGAGTGAATATAAGGCCATATATATGATTAAAGATTACTTTCTTCTTCTTTTCCAAGCTATACAGAAAGACACCCAAGAGCTATCAAAGATTCTAATTCGCCTGTTCAACCTTCTACAGCAAAACGGGCGGAAATCTCACAGATATGAGAAGAAAACAGTCTTTGATATATTAGGTGTCGTTTACAATTGTACCATGTCTGATAATCAAGCGGCTTAAATCAAAAAAATGAAACCCGTTAGGGTTTATTTCGTATGCAAATCTTTCAATCACCTACACTTGCCCTTTAGAAAAAAGAAATAATCTCGCCTAAAATTGACTTTGCATAAGCTTAGCTTGATAGCGATGTGGTGGGACCCCCCATAGACCATAAATCTATGAGAGCTGCCTAAGGGTATTTCACATTCGACTTGGTTCTATTGTAGCAAGCTTTCACCAAATAGCAAAAACATAACGATCCAAAACCAAATAATCAAACGAAATGCACTCTTAAATCCTCCCCAGAGAGAAAATGTTTCCTCTTGCATTATTATCCCCCCTTTCCTACTTGTCTTTTGGTTCTCCAAACCATTCATACATTGCCTGTCGGCTTATAATCCATTCCTTACGCTTCCCTTCAGGATGCAAAAAATACTTCACTAAACCTTCTTGTAACATGCGTTCTAAATCATTTATTTGCTTCTCGTTCATTAAAGAAGGGCTATATTTATTCTTAATTGTCTCACGAGGAATCCTCCAGTAAAAAGCTGCTTCAGATGGTGTCATGTATTTATCGATTTCTTTCATGAGAATTCTCCTTTGTTTGTGCTTTTCCTTTTATGTTACAATAAATAAAGAAGGAAATGGACGAGATTTCCTTCTACTTCAGTCACTCATTAACTAAGCCCTTTGTTTGCTCTTAAGCAAATGAAGGGTTTTTATTTTGCTTGTTTATATTTACTATCTATGACAGCCAAACGGATCAACTTCAGCTTAATATCCTTACTAAGAGAAAGCCATTCAGATGTACCAATTTTCATATCCTATTCCTCCCCATTCCCTTTTTATACTTCAAGAAAATTAACCCCTTAAAACATTTGTATTTTACACTAATTTAACAACTAGAGAATCCTCATCATATTCGTGAATGTGTAAATCATAGCGCATATCTGTTGCATCCAGTACTTTACAAAACCTCTGATAGTAAGCCGGATTACTTACTTCCATGCCAATTTCTCCATTCCTGAACAGATACTCTAAATCATCAATGATTTCTTTTACTGTATTCTCCAATATTTTCACTCCTTACCTTTATAAAATAACCCTATAAGGTTATTTTATAACAAAACATCAAACCTTACAAGGTTATTTGTTTGTTTTTCAGATATTTTATAAAAAATTCTTAATAACATCCTTAACTCACTTTAAACCGCTTATTTTCACTCACAACACATCCTTTTTTATTTAGGTCTTATGTCATTCACTTTTAAATATACATTGGTTATATCGAAATCTGAGAAGCCGTTTTTTGATGAGAGTATGATTTTTTAAAGTTAATTCCTAAAAATAACAAAAGAGCTGGATTTTCATCACAGCTCATTTACTGATCGGTTCTGTATGTGTACATGTCGGATATTGAGAACAGCCAAAAAACTTATTTCCAGTTTTATTCGAATTACGAACGACTAAATGATTTTTACATGTTGGACATTTCCGTTCTTCAGGTTTTACCCCTTGATATACATCTTCAGCCGAATATTCGGGATTAATTTTATTAATCAACTTCTGAAGTTCTACACGATCTATGAGTTTTACATTACATGCCTCCGCTAATTCTTTCGCCTGCCTTGTATATACACTGTTCGTTACAACCCAGCCCTCATGTGCTTTGTAATAGGCTTGCGCTGCATATATCTCTTGTACGGCACTGATTCCGACTCTATTTTTCATCCCGTATCGTTTCGCCTGGATTACAATACGATTTTTCCCCTTTAATACCAGATCCGCTCCGAAATCATTTGACTGCTTTGTGACCATCGGTGAGTACCCAAGTTCTCGAAAGAGAGCCTTCAAATACACTTCAAATTGACGTCCGTCCATTTTATCTATATAGCGAATACCGGACTTAGCCATTCGCTTTAATATTCTTCGCTCCTGGATCTTCCGGTACATAAATTTACAAATACGAAAAAGAACATAAAAGATAAAACCATATATCAAAATTTGTAATATGTTTGGCATGGCTGGTAGATTATACACTTCTCTCCACCTCTTTAATTGGTTTCATTTTCTTTGGTTGAGCTGTTTCTTTTTGCTGCTGTTCACTCACTTGCTTCTTCCGGACATCGTTCCAATCTTTTTCATTCGTTGGAATATCCTCTTTAAGATCTACAAAGCATTTCATCGTCTGAATGAAGTCTTTCCCAGCCTTATCGTTATCAACTGCCATAATGACCTCTTTAATATCGTGCCCTTCTTTTTTCGCATCCATTAAAGATTGAATCACTGTTTTTGACTTCAATCCATGCATAGACACCAGGCGAGCGTTTTGTATTTTATTTTGCTTGATGCTCCAATGAGATAACATGTCGATTGGATCTTCATAAAAATAAATCTTATCCGGCTTACCCACATCAACCGTAAAACCTGCATGGATTTTTTCATAATTCGGGACGATTTGCTTAAAACTTCCCCTTTTATTCTCCATTTTGACCGTACCTTGACGGTTCATTCCAATTACTTGCCCTTTGCCGCCTTCTTCCCTCCATTTGAACACCACGTTATTTTTCTTATCCTGGGCGATGAGATCCTTTTTAATCAACCAGTTCACCAAGCGAGGATCTATTTTCCGTTCATCAATTAAATATCGCTTGATCTCTGTTTGTTTCGGCACCTCTAAGTGTTTTAGGTAGATAAATGGCTGCTGTCCTTTTTTGTTTTCTTCTTCAGCCTTTGAGCGATCAAACTCTTTATAATCACCCTTATTGATGTCTAATACAGCTTGTGGAAATGTCATTTCATAGTACATCATCGCAAAGCTAATCGCTCCATAGCCCTTTTCGCCACGACTATTCCATGCGTATTGATTCCCTTTAATAATGAGGCTATCATGTTCCATATGACGATAATAGTTTCCTTCTTTCTTAAACGCTTCTCCTTTTGCTTCCAGATATGAAATCAAGTCAATGTTTCTTGCTTTCATCGCATCCTCCGTACTGACATGTGCCATTACGGAATCCCCCCTTTACTCTATAAAATGAAATAAAAAAGAGGACTATTCCGTTTCCTAGTCCTCTTTTACATGCATTCAATTTTTATTTGCCGAATAAAAATTTTAATCGCTTCTCCTGTACGCTGTATGATAAACGAGCGTCAAATTTCTTCCCGTTTTTGGTCGAGATAAACCCTTTGATTTGATCTGTCACATTCTTTTCTAATAACTTTTTCACATGGTTACTACTTAGATTTTTACCAGAGAATGTACCAAAAATAATGAAGTCACAACCTTTTTTGTATTTCTCACATAAGTAGTTACTTTTCCCTACAAGAACCCTACTCTTACACAATGGACATTTACCAATGGTACGATCTTCAGTCGTTGGAAAACGGAATTTCAAACTTCCGTCCGCTTCCATATAGATAGCTGCTGTAAATTCTCCCTTTTCCCCTTCAAAACCATTTATAAAATCTGTTGTTTTATACTGAATCAGCTTTTTCATTTGATTACCAGGGATTGCTTTCCCTTTCATCTTGGCTGGTAACATAAAATCACATCCGTTTTTATGCTCCGTGCATCCATAAAACGTTTTGCGATGAAGAATTTCTCCTTTTTTACATTTTGGACATTTACCAAATGACAGCTCCTCTTGTGTTGGGAACTGGAATTTGATATTCCCTTCATGTAACACGAGATAAGCGGAAAACTCTTTCTCATTGGACTTAAACCCTTTTAAAAGATCTGTTTTCTTATCCTCAAACAGCTTTTTCGCTTGCGCCTCCGGAATCGCTTTTTCTTTAATTTTCTTTGGTAAGGAAATTTCACATTCTGGATAATTACTGCACCCGTAAAAATTGCCTTTATGAAGAATTTTTCCTTTTCTACAAGGGCATTTGCACACCTCAATTTGCTGATTCCAAGTATTAATAATGCTATCCGACACCTTATCATCCATTGCGCCTAATTGTTCCACCGTATCTTTTACAAACGTATTTGTTTTCTCTACAAATTCCTCATATTTCATTTCTTTCTTTTCTATCATGTAGATCATCCCTTCCATTTCAGCCGTATAAGCTGGATTTTTGATTTCATCTACCGGAAAAGAATCTATAAACACACGACCAATATGAGTGGTTCGAATCTGACCGTTGGTAACATCAATATAGCTTCGCTCTAACAGTTTCGGAATAAATGTTTCTTCCGTTGCGACTGTCCCAATCCGCTTTCCTTTCATAAGTTCTTTCAAATGTTCATCATCCAATTTACGTCCTGCCGTCTCCATAAAGGTTAAAATGGAACTTTCCGTATGAAAGGCTGGTTTCTTTGTTCGGGACTCAATCAAGTCATACTGAGCGATTCTGAAAGAATCTCCTTCTCGTAAAATAGGTATCTGAAATGCTTCAACCGATCCCTCTTCTATATCCTCTTGAAACACACTTAGAAACCCTTTCTCTTGTAGGATCTTTTCTTTTGTACTGTATGTGTTGCCCTCTTGATCTATAAAATGCACTTCTCTTACCAGGTAGATTGCTGGTTTCATAAAATTCCCGATAAATCGTTTTACAATTAAGTCATATAACTGTTTTTCTAATGGATTTCGGTTGGTCCCGACATATAATTTTGTTGTTGGGATGATGGCAAAGTGACTACTGACTAATTCATCATTAAATGTAGTGTGTTTTTTTGTAATAGAAGATGGGATTACTTGTTGTACGAGATTTGCATAGGATCTTTTTTCTAATGCCCCCATTACTTCTTTCACTCGTTCCACTTGTTCTGTAGGTAAGTGCCTGGATGAAGAACGAGGATATGTGATAAAGCCTTCTTCATACAGACTCTGAATATGTTTTTTTGCTGTTTCTGCATTTATCTTCATCTTAGCGTGAGCATCTTTGTAGATATCCGTTAAGTTATATAATAATTTTGGTTTCTTTTTTCTCGTACTTTCTTTAAATTCCGTTACGATTATATCCGTTCCTTTCAAGCTATCTCCCAGTTTTTGGAGTGGAGATGGATCTATTAGCTGATCTTCAGTTTTCATCACCGGTGATAAACCATTTTCGGTTAGTAGCTTCAAATTGTAGTAGGTTTGTTCTTTATAATTTTGGATAGCGATTTCCCTTTGACGGATTTCATTCAAGATACACATTTGAACACGACCAGAAGCCAATAAGAATTGGTTTTTTGCTAGTTTTGATGTACAGCCCCTTGTAACATTAATACCTAGAATATAATCCAGGTATTGCCTTGCTTTAGCCGATTGTGCAAGCCCGTCATAGTCTGCTCCTGGTTCTAATCGGTTCAATGCTCCCTCTAATTCAGCGGCTTCATAGGAGGAGATAAAAAGGCGTGACTCACGCTTGTTAACACCTGCATGTTCATATATTTCACGATAGATAAGCTCACCCTCTCTATCTGCATCACAGGAGTTGACCACATGATCTACATCGGGCCGATTTAACAGCTTAACCAATATTTGAATTTGTTCGAGACTATCCGATTTCTCTTTATATTCCGGCTCTAAAATAATGGGTAAGTGATCGAATTTGAATTCTTTGTATTGCTCATCCATTTCCTCCGGATGTTTTAACTCTAATAAGTGCCCTCGGCACCAACTAATAATGTAATTTTCATTTTCATAGTAGCCATAATATGGCTTGCTTCCTGAATGCTTTTGTGAGTTTCTAAATCTAGGTGATTTTAGTAATTCAACAGCTACCTTCGGCTTCTCTGCAATAAACAATGTTTTTCCCATAAGTTGTACCCCCTATTAATCTACAATTTCAGCTTTACGCTTCCATTTCTTGACTCTCAGCTTTTTCACGATTCTTTGACCTAATAACAGCAACATGTTTAAAAAGACAGTTACAAGGAACATACAGCCCGCAAACAGCCACATATTCATGAAATTACCTTCCATTCTAATTCCTTCTGTAAGAACACATATAATGGTTTTTGTTCCGACAGCATTTCACGTACGGCTTGAATTTCTTCGTTAGACAAAGAAATAAAAATAAGCTCTTTTGGATCTCCTTTTTCTGCCCAAACACCCTTGTAATCAATGTCTACGATTTCCACAATGTTTCCCATTCTCTTTCACTCCTTTCGTTCTAAAAGCAAGAAAGAGGGCTTTACATGTACCCTCTTTCATTTCTAGACATAAAAAAATCACTTTCCGTTTTCTCAATTGAGTAACAAAAAATGATTCAATCTGGTTTTCCAGTTATAAAATTTTTCATCGTTCCATTTCCATTGTTTCTTTTTTCCTACTTGATTTTTTTGTAGCCTTCGGCTGCTCTACATTGCCTTGTGCGATAGGATCCGGCTCCTTTACTTTATTACTATTTTGATTTTGCTTTTGATGTAACGGCTGAAATTTCTTATCCATATCTAATTCACTTGATGTTGTAGACTGATTCACCGTAATTCCTTCTTTCCCAAGCTTCTCATCCACCTGACTTTCTAATTTCACAACGTGTTCCTGGCTTACCAGCTCATTATCAATCGAAACATACTTTGTTGTATAATACCGCTCTTCAGCTTTTACACGAGTTACAATACTATCAATATTATCTGGTGTTTCTTCATATTGTGAGCGTCTGTATGCTTCGTATTTCCGGCTTAAATCCTTATCTAAAGTAGCTGACTCTTTTTCTTTTGAAGGTTGAATTTGTTGATCTAAAGAAGCAATAGGTGCATATCCTTCCTTCTTCATCTCTTTATACAATTCCACTTCTTTTTCATTAAATGAGGGATCTTTTTGTTCTTCCGCTTTATCAACTAAGATTCCATATCGTTCATCTTTTACAATTTCATCTAGACTCATATTTGCATCCTTTTCATAAACAACAAACGATTGATTGCCTTTTCCGTCAAAGATGGAATTTTGAACTTTTTCATATAAATCTGTCTTCAAAATGTTGTCCAAATAAACATTTTCTCGATTACCGTTTTTCTCCATTAAAGAAACATATAAGTCTTCTCGATCAGATTTATCAGGATTCCATATTGATAAATGGTTGATTTCTTTTGTCACACCGTCCATCATGTGTATTCTAGCTACTTCCTCATCCTGCATATCCTTATATAACACTTCAATTGTAACTAAATGATTGGGTGTCTCTTTTATGTTTTCTAATGTATTTTCATGTACTTTTTCCATCGGCATTTCTTTGTTATTTCTATAATTCACTACTTCATCTCGTAACGCTTGTTTCACTTCATCCGATAGATATCTTTTCTCGTTTAATACTTGTTCATACGGCGTCTTGTAGTCTCCATCTCCAAGATCCAAACGATCCATACTCACAAGCTCCATTCTCCCAAAATCCCTATCTACTTCTTTTGGAATGGCGATATGATAACGAGTTTTATCATATGGTACGTATTCATCTCTTTCCTTTGCTTCTTCTTTTGCTTTTTCAATATTTGAAATGACTTCAGACATTTTTTCATTGGCTTCTCCAAATGGGATCAATTGATTACTTGTAAAATTTTCATTTTCACTCCATTGAATTAACATAGTTGGACGAGTAATGTCATTCTGATTTAGTGCTGCATATTTTTCTTGATTTGCCACGTTAAATGCATCTATAAATTCTTTATCACTCAATTGTTCTCCACCTTCTACAGGCTCAAACGCTCGGTTTCTATCTACTTGCTCCCTTAACTGGCTAACGGAAACGAGTTCTTGTGTCGTCTTACTTAAACTCATATATTCCACCAATAAAATATTTTTTTCATCTTGTTTTTCATTTCTATTTGCCATACTTCCCACCTCTTTTTCATTTAATTGTTGTTTTTCTTTTTCCAAACTGCTTTCAATCGTTTCGATGAATTCAACGGAAGTTTCATGTACTTCTTTCAACAACTTCGTTTTATCTTTCATTTCTTTTCCTTGTGTCCAGCTCGCCAAATATCCTAACGAATATTCGCTTGTATCAATTCCGAAATAAGAAGAAACTGCATAAGCGGTCATTTCTGCTTGAAACTCTTTTTCTGGCGCTATGTAATTCATATGTGTCTCTGCTGTATGAAGTTTGGCATGTGCCAATTCATGAAGTAACGTTTTTACATTTTGCAATTCACTGTTCCGTGGATTCAAGGCAACCTCTTTTGTTAAGGTGTAACTAACCCCCTTTGCGACCCCAAGTTCTTGCTTCGGCTCAATAATTTTCACACCGTTCTTTTCCGCAACAGCCTCCATCCCTCTATACAAACTCTTGTAATCTTTTACGCTTCCTTCTAGCCAACGATTCGGAAAAATACGTGGTAGATCTTCAGCTTTTACATTCGTTTGAGACGCATCAAACACATGACCGACAGCAAAATATAAACGACCTGGTTTCACTTCTACGCTTTTAGATTCAATTTGTTTTTTCTCTTCGTCATTTGCCTTTGTAATAGATTTCCATGTTCCTTTTTTGTCCTTGAATTTTGCTACAGTTCGGTTTGGAACAAGGATTTGGATTCCTTTCTCACCCTTCTTAACCGTAAACCCTTTTTCTTTCCAAAAAGAAAAGGAACCCACTGCCCTGGCTCCCTCGAATTGACTCTGTATTAATGAAATATTAGATGGTGAATAATGATAAAATTTTGCCATAAACGATAAATAATCTTTCAAATCTCCTGGTGTACGAAAATAGCCTTCTATGCTTTTTTCCATCTTTTTTGTTAAAGCTTGCACCGCTTCTTTCTTTTCTTCCGGTGATTTCGTTTGATACTTTTTCTTATAATTTTTACTCATGATCTTCTCCTACTCTTTCACTTGCTCTTTGCAATTCCTCCATGTCTTCTTCATTCCATCTTTCCGTTGTATCAAAGAAAAGCGCATGTGTTTTTAGGTTAACCGGAACTAACATATTCTCTTGATTCATAACATGAACTGCAAGTTCTTCCTCTTGTTCTCTTGTAATTTTGATTGTTAGTTCTTCCTCTTTTACAAGTAAAACGAGTTCACCTTCTCCAATTGCTTTAATGACTCCTAATGCGATATCTTCATGAAATAATAACATTCTACTAACCTCCTATTTTTTTATAAAAAAGAACAATGTAGCTTACGTTACATTGTTCTTTGATGCCTCATGATCTAGACGTTTTTGTCTCGCATGACTAATTCGTTCTTCCACAGTTTTCTTTGCCATCTTTACACTTTCCATCTCTTGTTTATCAGTTGTGATAATGCTGTCTACACCTTCTAAAAAGAAATAACCATTTAATAATTCAATTAAAACTTGTGTATTTCTATCCGCACTATTTGCACCAAGACGAATTTTTGTTAGCTCACTTTTTAAAATGTCATGAAGATTTTTAGAAACAACTTCTGAAATATAATTCAATGACCATTCTGTATTTTTTGATGCTTGATGTTCTCTACAAATCCTTACAATCGCTTCGCCGTTGTATCTGATATTGTGTTCTTCCATATAATCTTTAATATACGTATCCGTTTCTTCATCCAATGTAATTTGCATGCGAAAGTCTTTCATTTAATAACCCCTCTCATTTTGATATGCACTTTCTTTTTGCATACGCTCATAATACTTTTGGTTCTTCCAGCTTTCATATTCACTTTTAAAAGCACGTTCTACTTTCCTCATAGAATACTGAATAGATACATTCTGTTGAAATTTTTGAAACGGCTTTAATTTTTTCATGTGATGGATTCTCTTTTGTTCTTTATCATATGCCTTCATTTCTTGTAAAAAGGCGTTCCCCATTCTCTTATACAGGTCATTGATTTTATTCGCTTTGTAATTTTCATATTGCTTCTTATCATACTTCCCTTCCCCATATGCTTCTTTAAAAACTTGCACTTCTTTATCTAACTTTTGGAGAAACTGATCGTAATCTTTTTTATGATGATGTTGAATATATCGCCTGCTTAATTCATCAATTTCCGGCTTTAATGGCTGAATTGTATTGTAGCTATATTGCCACTGTCTTTTATCACTTGGTAACTGTTTATAGATTTGTAAAAACAACGGTTTCAAATTTTGATTGCGCCACTCAAAAACTGAATCCTCTTTTTTACTTCCCACCATATTGTTTCGAATCAGATCATTAATTTGTTTTTGTTCCTGCTTACGATCCAACAGATTATTTACGACTTTTCCCCTCATCGCATCCAATGTTTTGGGTTTTCTTTTACCACGTTCTCTTGTTGGAAATGGTTCAACAGTTGCTACATGAATATGAATATTATCCGTATTAAAATGAATGGCTGCTGACCAGGTAGAACTTTTTTCTAACCCCTCTCTTTTTTGCATTTCCTTCATCGCAAGACGTGTCACATCCATTAACTTTTTTTCATCCAATGTTTTTGTTTTCTCATCATAAATGCCTTGTTCCTCTAGCCAAGGATTATGAAAAGAAATGACATCTTGCCACATAATACTTCCGTTCTCGTGAGCGGTTTTAAACATTTCCTTTAAGGCTTTTTTCTCACCCTCTGATAAACGGTTTGCGTGTTCCGTAAACAGCGCCGAGGTCTTTTCTGGATTCCCCATATATTCTTGATACGTTTCAAACATTTTCGGATTCAGCTTCACTTCACTTTTTGCTTCTTCCCGATCTACATACTCAATATAGTTCTGAAAGGCATCCGAACTTGGTAACACAAACTTTGTTTTTAAAACAACACCCGGTGCGCTGGAAGTTTGAACAGAAACAGCATTACTCATTTTCATCATCCTGTATCATCATCTGAATAAACTCATTCATCTTTTTCATTTCGCTATAACAATCATTCATCATATGGATGTTCTTTTGAATGAGATTTTCTAATTCCATTTCTCTTTTATTTTGTTGCTGAAAAAATGCCAGCATTTCAATTTGGTCTTTCAAAAATTTCTGCCTGGATAATCCTTTCCTCTTTGCAATTTCATCTATTTTCTTTACGGCAATTGGATCTACTTCTCTAATTCTGATTTCCACTTTTCCCTCTCCTTTCTGCAATTGTGGGTAGAGATCAAAAAATAGTGAGAAGAGCATAAGGGGTTTTTGTTCCCACCTATGGTGTGAAGCTAGGCGGAGCCTAGCGAAACGATGGGAACAAGAAAACCTTCTAGGTGTAGACTCACTCACGACACAAAATCTTCTGATGTAGACTCACTCACGACTCATTTTTTCGTGATGTGGACTCAATCACGACACGAAATCCCTTGATGTAGACTCACTCACGACATGACTTTTTTCAGTTTTTATTAATTTCTTGTGCTTTTTGCTCTAATTTTTTGATCTTATCTCGTGCAATTTTTTGTTCCCCTTTAAACAATTCCACGTTCTTTTCTGATGATTTTATTTTAGATTCTAAAGATGATATTTTTGATTGCGTTTCCGTTTTTTCCGCTTCGGTTTGGTACTTCATTTCATCTTTTAATTCTTTTACTTTTTCATAAACTGTCTTCGCATTTTCTTCTTCCATTTTGATTGCTTTTCCATAATTTTTTATCTTTGTTTCTATATCTTTTTTGTCTCTTTCTATAAAATCTAGTTCATATGTCTTTTTATCTTCAGCTAACAATTCATCATTTGCTTTTGTTTTTCTTTGATCGGTAAAAATCGTCTGAACTAATTTATTCGGACTTTTTGTTGATGCATTTTCTTCTTCATATTCGTTAACATCTTGCGTGAATTTACGAATATCCATTTGTTCTTTTTCACCGTTTTTATTGTAAATATCGAAAGCTAACGCTCCCCAATTCGGAGATAACTCTTTTACTTCCACCACATAATTTCCGTTCTCTTCATACAACACTTTGACAGGTAATTGACCACCAGACTTTGCTTTTTCTTGTGCTTTAAACGTAAATCCTGTTTCCTCATACCCTTCTATTCGAAAGCGAATTTGTATAAAGTTTTTGTGTGGATTGTATTCCCTTTGTTCTACAATCAATTTCCCCATACCCGACAACTTAATTACTTTATTTGTCTCTGTATGGAATAGTTTTTCATCGTTTGGCATGTAAATTTTAGATGTCAAGAAAGCGAAAAAACCAAAAAATAGAAAGCTGATAATCGTTAAGTAGATCCACGACTTATTTTTTCTTAGATTGATTCTTTCACTCCTCTTACCAATTGCACCTATCACACTCTCACCTCACCTTTTTAGTTATAAAACTTTCATATTTAACTCTTCCACACTTGTAACTCGCCATGTTTCTTTTTCTTTTTTTATGATGATTCGCAACACATTGTTTACTTTTTCTTCTCGATTTTGCGTTGAATCTGTCGTGACATTTATAAATTCAGCTAACACATTTACCTCCTCTTTATCGGGTTCATTTTCTTGTAAATAAAACTTCATTTCTATTGGTTTTGTTTTATACGTATCTCCTAATTCGTATTTGTCAGTCGGATAGAATTGTTGTAAAAGTTCTTCGCTCATAATAGATTTTGCCTTTTCTTTTCGCTCACTGTACCCTTCTTTTTCTCGGTGAAATGATAATTGTATAAACGTTTCGGCTGTCGATAGGTACACCCTTCTCTGTTGTTCTTGTGCGGATGGAAGCACCTTATCCAGTCGTTTTTTCAAGTCTTCATTTTGTTTTGTTAGTAATTCATTTGAAAGTTTTAACTGTTTTTCCTTTCCATCACTCATTGATTTTTTGCTCAAATAGATATTAAAAGCTGTCACACCTACAACTAAAATGACAAACACAATAAACAAAGATTTTCGTTTATCTTTCATTCTTTTAGTCTCCTATTCTTTCGGTTTTTAGAACCTTCTTACATGACCGGAAAAGACTTTTTTCCAATACGGATTATTTAAATCTTCAATAGAAACACCTTTATTAGTTTGGCAACCAATGAAAGTATTTTTATCAATTACAATGCCAACGTGTCCGTCATGTTTGTAGGTATCAAAGAAAATAACGTCACCTGGTTTCATATCATTTGCTGATACTTTTGTACCGATTTTATTTAATGTTTCCGTACTTACAGCTCCTATCGGACTGGTATACATCCCTACTTGTTCGAATGCCCAGCGTACAAAACTTGAACAATCAAAAATTCCTCTTGCAATGTCATTTGTGTTACGTCCTCCACCAAATACATAGGTAGAACGCCCTATCCATTGACGACCTACATCAGCAACTTTTGAACCACTACTTCCTCCACTTCCTGGATTTCCTCCTCCACCAGAAACAACAGAACCCGGCTGATAATATTTTAAAACCGCATCAACATACAATATATCGCCATAACACGCTTGATACGGTACGGCTTCTGGTCTAAGGCAATGATACATACCAGTATGTTTTACTTTTTGATACTGTTGTTGTGAGAATTTGATTGCTATTTCTTTCGTATATTTACCACCATTTGCACCAACAAAATCAAAAAATCCTGTTCCAAAATTATAAGCTTGAAGTGCTGTTTTGATATGATCCATGTCCCCTGGACTTGTTACACCAGCTCGCTCTATTGCATGTTTAAATTCCTGTACACCAGCCCAAATACTGTAATCTGGATCAGTAATACAGTTTGGTGATTTACAATACTTCGTATTAAATGCCCCTTCAGAACTTTGCATCGGATCGCTGCCACGTCCTCCGCTTTCTTGCATCATTTGAGCAAGCATTAAAGCGACAAACGGTTCCACGCCAAAGGCTTTCGCATGCTTCCGAATCGTAGGTTCCCATTTCAAAACTTCGGGCGAAACATTCATCACTTGCCCTTCACCTGTATACGTGATATCACCCGTGTCTGTTCCACTCTCTCCACCCATTGCCGCAATAAAAATACTCATAACTCCAAGTAAAAGAAAAGAAAAAAGACCCATCACAATTAATGCTAAAGTGATGAGCCATCTCTTTGGTATAATCTTTAAAACTAGATGCATGGTATTAAGCACCTCCCCCAAATAACATCAATTCTTCGTCTGTTACTTCTACATGAAAATGAATATTTTTTACAGCCCCAATACTTAAAATAACGTCCCCTGTTGGTAAATGTGGGATCGCTGCAATTTCACTTTCACTTAACTGTCCAGCAAAAACTTTTCGTAACATATCTAAACTATTGTTATCTTGTTGCATGATAAATTTGTACTGTGTAAGTTCAAAGAGCTTTTTGATTTCATCAATCATTTCTTGTGAAGATCCTTCCGGTACAAAATCTCGGATCGTATGACTTGCATATAAAAGGCCTGCAAAATATTTTCGGTCTTCTCGGCTAAATTTTATTAAAAATTGTAAAGCGTGAGCACTTTCTTTTCGTGTGTTAATTATATGATGTGCTTCGTCAATAATAATGAAATATCGAATGACATCTTCAAAAGCAATTTGCTTTTTGTTAAAGGCTCTTAATTGAGGCGCACCATTTGATATCATTTCATCCCATAGGAGATTTAACACATTAAAGATTTGCGCTTGAAACACTTCTGCTTTAGAACTGGATATATTCCGTAAGGAAAAAGATACAACTTGTTCTTTCTTGAAATCTTCAATTGTAGAATGCCCATCGAATAATTGTGCATACACTTCTACTAGATTCATAAGATTTAATTCAATTAATTCTAAACGATGGATTCTACTGTCTCCTAAATTTTCATGGTGCTTTTTACTTACTACATCTTGATATAACTCTTTACGAACAAAATTTAAAAAATCAGAGAAAATAGGATATTCTTTTGGTTTTCTTGTTGTAATTTCATTTGTTGCTCCCTTTTTATCATTCCATAATTCCATACGAATATATAATTTTCGAAGCAAATTTTCATACTCTTTAATTTCATCATCTTTTGCTTCTGGTGCAATAAAGCGATAAAAAGTTGTCATTTTAGATAAATGCTGAATGAAACTAACTTCCTCACTTTCTGCTGTCTTATATACTTGAAGTGGGTTAATTTGACCTTGTGATCCATCTAATGCAATTGTTTTTCCATTCAAGTCACGTACTGTTTCCTCGAATTCACCTACAATATCAAAAATACGGATAAAATGTCCTTTACTTGCATAATCCACGGCTTTCTTTTTGAGTAAGGTTGATTTTCCAGCACCAGGCTTTCCAACCATTACACCGTTATAACTCTTTCTTTGTTTGTCTTTATGAAAAATATCAAAAATAACATTTCCTTTTGTTTTCGTTGTTCCATAATACGTACCGTATGGATCGTGCAAATAAGAATAGTGAAATGGACATCCACCAGCCAAACTGACTGCCGGAATTTCTTTCCCTTTTCTTCGGTTCACATAGTTTTTTTGTGTATCAAAACTCGTTACGAGTGCATCCCATTCATATTCTTGTTCATTTAAAAAGACAGCTCCGCGAAAGTTATAGGATTCTAATGTTTCCATGATTTCTTTCACTTGTTTTTCTAACTCATCTAATGTTCTAGTGGAAACATAGATACGGATGTGAATACGCTTCATGACTTCTCCTTGTTTTAAGTCCGTATAAAGAGCTTCCAGCTCTAAGAATTCATTTTTCGCATCAATCCGATCTATATTATCTTTCGCTGTATCATGACGAACACTTTGTTCGCTCATGGACTTATTAATGGATTCAACAACCTCTTTTCGGTCATCACTCATTACATCTAATGTTGTGATCACATTTGGCATATTCATAATTTGCTCTAACCAAAAATCATTTACTTCTGTTGGATAATCAAAAACATGGATACAAGTAGAAAATCCATCACCTGTTTGAACATAACTTTCTTTAAAACTTACGCCTCCTTGTGGCTGAACTCTAGCCACTAAATAAGGGTTGTAACCTTTCTTCTTTTTTAGTTCTTCTTGTTTTTCCTTTTTTGATTTTTTACTTTTGAACGCAAACATATTGTTTCCCCCTTACTACCATATATTTTTCGTTCCCAATTTTGCATTTTGATTAAACAATTTAAACATAAGCTCTAGCTTTTTCTCTTCATCCACCTCTAATAGTTCGGTAGAGCGTTTGATATATCGCTTTGCTGCATCCACACGTTCTTTTACGATTAATTCCGTTTCTCCATAAATAAATAAGAAGGCTTCCCGATTTGTTCTTCCCCATTCTAAAAACTGAAGTTCTTTTAACTTCTGATTTAAAATTCGTTCATACAAAGGACTGGTACACTCTTTAATTTTCTTCTCTATATATCGTTGCTGTTCAGTAGTTTGACATGGGAAGTTTAAAAAAACGAGTTTAATGGACTGTTTGTAGGCTTGATAAAAATACGCATGTGAGAAAATAACAAATGCTTGTTCATCGCTATTCTTAGAGAACATATCGTCACCTTCAACTTGAAGAATTTCTAAAAACTCCTCATTTTTCAGCTCAAATATGCCATCCTCCGTCATGTCTATGATTTGCATAATTTCCGCAATGCTTTTCTTTACCTTTGGTGGTGCTTCTTTCTTTTTTCTAGAGAAAAAGCCTAGAAGTTTTGGGTTTTTCTTTTTCAAAACATCTTTCTTTGGTTTTTCTTTTTTTTGTTTTTTCGCTTGGTTTTCTGCTTTTGGTTTTTCTTCTTCTTTCTTTTTTGTGGGTACCACCTTAACAATTTCTTTTGGTTCAGAAAGTGATTCCTTTACATTTTTTTCGTTAAAACGAAATGCCTTTTTCTTCGGTCTTTCTATTTGTTGTGGCTTTTCTTTTTCTATATCTTTTTCGCTGAATAACGCCATATGTGATCCCTCCCTTATTGATCGTTATCAATGGCGCAATATGCACCTTTTCTTCTTAGTAATGTAATAATCAATACCTCATACATTCGTTTTTGAGGATTCGTACTTGGGCGCCAAATCATGATAATTGCAATAGCTGCAATGAAAATAACAAATGGTAATTGAAAGGAATCATGTACGAAGTTCCTAAGAATCATCGTTACAACTAATAAACCAATTAATAAAAAGAAATCTATTAAATAAAGCACTTTATTAATCCGTAATTCTGTACTGATTTCCTTCGGAATCCGATAGCTTCTCATCGGTATTCCCTCCTTTTCGACAATAAAAAATAAGCGTACGATTACGCTTATTTTTCATCTGTATTCTTTTTATTTTTGCTTACTATATCTCTCCAACTTCTACCCGTATTTTGACCCATCTGATAAAAGCGCTTTGTATTTTGTACCGTTTCAGAGTTATGAATTCGCTCTTGCACTCCTTTTGCCTTGTGTTTAATGGATGATGTAGTAGAACTATAGCCCTTTTTAACTGTATCCGTTGCATATTGTCCTAATGTACGTGTTTCATGACTACTACTTGCCGCCACTTCTTTATCACTTTCATAAGGAACACTTGGGCTACTATGTGTCATCGTTACGATATCGGCTGGTGCCGGGCTACTTCCACTTGTTACTGGTCTTGGTGTTTCCATTGGTGCTGGGCTACTTCCACTTGTTACTGGTCTTGGTGTTTCCATTGGCGCCGGGCTACTTCCACTTGCTACTGGTCTTGATGTTTCCATTGGTCCCGGGCTACTTCCACCTGTTACCGGTCTTGATGTTTCCATTGGTCCCGGGCTTCCTCCGCTTGTTACTGGTCTTGGTGTTTCCATTGGTCCCGGGCTACTTCCACCTGTTACTGGTCTTGATGTTTCCATTGGTCCCGGGCTTCCTCCGCTTGTTACTGGTCTTGATGTTTCCATTGGTCCCGGGCTTCCTCCGCTTGCTACTGGTCCTGATGTTTCCATTGGTGTTGGATTACTTCCGCTTGTTACTGGTCTTGATGTTTCCATTGGTGTTGGACTTCCTTCACTTGTTCCTTGTCTTACCGCTCCTGCTGTTGGATTCCCTTCACTTGTTCCTTGTCTTACCGCTCCTGCTGTTGGATTCCCTTCACTTGTTCCTTGTCTTACCGCTCCTGCTGTTGGATTCCCTTCACTTGCTCCACTTACTTTTCCAGCTTCTTTTATTTCATCTTGAAGACTTGTTGTTCCCGATTCTTGCCCATTTGCTACCCCTGGGTTTTCATTCCCTTCTTTTTTCATATCTTCTTGAATAGATGGAGTACCACCGTTCTTTTTATCTTCTTCCTTATTTAAGTTACCTTTTTCTTTTTCTTTATTTGCTAAATCATTACCATTTGCTTTCTTCTGATCCGCCTTTTTTATTTGATCTTGCAAGGACTCTTTCTTTTCCGACTCATTCCCTTTTTTCAAACCACTTATGATACCAGCCATGCCACCTGTTGCCATCACTGCCGCACTTGCTGTTGTAGCTACTGCACTCGCTGTTTTTGCTGCTACAACACCAGTTCCTTGCGCTGCGCCTTTCGCTCCTTTTCCAATCATATTCCCTAGACCCTTCATTGGCTTGGAATTTGCAAGACCGCCAATTCCTTTACCAAGTGCGAAACCACCAGCCAACATGCCCCAACTGCTCTTTAATCCAATATCTATCCCAAATAACCTTTCCACTACTGCTGGGCCATCTAGAACTGCCATACTAAATGCGGCTAATGCAATAAGATACGGCACACCACTTAATTTGTCATGGAGAAACTCCGTTCCCATTATATATAGCTTCAAAGATAGGAATATCATAATCGTTGCTACAAATATATTGAGTATATTTGATAACACGGCTTTTAACTTTTGACCATTCGCAACGTCTGCTGGTGCTAAAATATTGGCTAACAAGTAGTTAAACGTCAACTCATAAAATAATCTAGCTAACTTAATACTTACTAATAACAACGTTGCGCCTGTTATCAGTAAAGTAAAGAATATATTCCAAAAGTTCCAATGCCAGCGATAATACTTTTCTGGGAAGAAATCAAACCATCCATCTTTCAATTCGGTTAAGGATGCAACTCCTAATCCATCCATTACTATTTTATTCTTGAGGATATCTTGACCACCTTCGGATAACGCCTTATCCTTTGCAAACTCAAAATCTTTATCTATTTTTTCAGTAATATCAATTTGTCTAATATTTTTTTCCGGAATATTATTTTTCGGATTTAAATCTTCTTTCTTCTTCCATCCGTTTTGATCTAATACTGCAATATCCGTTATATTTTTCTTAATAATTTCATCACTTAAAGAGCCTTTTTGCTCTGATTTTACAACCGCTATGGCATCATCGGTGAACTTATCAACCTTTGTCATACCAGTACTTAATAAACAAAGTACACTCAACGTAACGAAAATATTGATGATAATTTGAGAACGGTTCATTTGTTTGTTCATAATGAACATGTAGCCAATATATAAAAACGATATAGCTAAAAGAACGACGAACAATGGATATAACATATCAACAAACTCTTGTACTCCCGGTGAATTAAAGAATCCTTTAATCCCCAATATGGCATCTGTCACACCTTCTAACGCATCTACAATTAAAGATAAACCTTGAATTATAAACCACCCTATCCATCGAAATACATAATTAACAATGTCACCCACTTGAAGATAATCCGAGAACTCTTCTAAAACCTTTAAAATCTCTTCATCTTTCACCATTTATCCTCCCCTCTTGCTTACTACTGCCCTAATACTTCCTTTGCTGTCCAATTCACCCTTTCATTCAGTCTGTCAATACGAATAATCAATTTCCCTTTTTGTTCCCGATCTACTGAAAGGAAAAGAACCGCATCTTCTAGACCAAGAATGACCTCATTTTTTTCTGTTACCAATGGCGAGTAACTATCTAAAATCAATTGCATTTTATCTGTTATTGTCGGCATCTCCATTCTCGCTTCCTCCTTTATTTCTGGATTCAAAAAGGCACTCAATTATTTGAGTGCCTTTTTAACTCGTTACTTGTTCCTTTTCTTCTAAATCACGTAAAATTCGATTAATCTTATTTTCAACTGCTTGATATACACCTTTGTCGATATGATCATTGTGAGCTAACATTTGAAATTCACTGTAAAACCCGTCCATTTCCTGATTTTCAACCTCATCTATTCCCTTACCTAACTGTGCTATAAAGAACTTATCAACTAGTTTCAAAACCGCTAAATCAGATTCAAAAAACTCAATAACCGTTTTCGTCTTCCAATTTTCAATGGAAAGTGGATTAAATGGACTGTCTTCTTGTTGGAATGACTCTTCCGGAATGTCTTCATCAATCCTCATCATTTTAGGTTCTTCTGTTGGCTGCGGTAGCTCTACTGATGAAGAGGTTTCCTGCTCTGGCTCTGGTGGTTCTTTCTTGGTTTGTTCTTCCTTTCTTTCTCCTAGGAAATCTACAATGAGTTTTTTAGGGTCTACATCATCATGTAGGGAGTCAATATCTATATCTAAAATAGATTTATCTGTATCGAACTCTACCCCTAGGTATTCCCATCTGTATTTTAAGGCTGTTTCGTCCGTATTATAAATTGGTCGTGGCCTGATACGTGTTCGATTATTATCTTGACGTTTTATTACACGAATAACAGTAGCTTCTCCTTCTTTAAGACTCATAAGTTCATTTGGTGTTAAAAGTGGTCGTTGATCTAGACTTTCGGTTTTGTTTTTATCTGTAGAGAGACCTTTTCCACTTCGGGAAAGTGTGTTAATTGTCTTGTTCCCAAGCTTCTTCGATACTCTTTCGGCTGTCTGTTGGTCGTTTGTTAATATATAAATTGTATTCCCACAGTTACCATCAATGGTATCTGCATCATCTCCATATTTGTTTTTTAGTTGTGAATATGCTTGAATGATGAGATTAAAACGGATATTTCTTCCCAAACAAACCGTTGCTAACGTTGCCATTCCTTCTATACTCGGCATGTTTCCAAACTCATCCAAAATAAATACTACTTCACGATGACACTCATTACCACGAGCAAGGGATGCACCCTTGGCTAATATGAAGTAGAGCTGTCTTACGAAAATAGAAGCAATGACATGATTTGAAGAATCATAGTCAGGTGTAATCATAAAAATTGCAACTGGTTTATCGAAATAATCCATTGTTGTTACCTGGATATCTTCATTTTCTTCTACTACTTTAAATTCTGTATGACCCGTCTTTTCATCTATTTTTTTAATAGAAATAGCTGTTTTCTTTTTCTTATCTCCCTTTTCATTCAATTGAATTGTATCCCCAACTCTTACTGATTGCTTAAAATCTATTGTAAAACGTCCTGTTATATCTGATTTTATGGCCTCTATCGAACCATCCGGGAATACGATTTCTACTCGCTTTCTTGGCTTTGTTTTTCCTTTTATCGTCATTCCAAAGCCAACACGTTTTAAATCCACACTATTTTTCGCTGTCATTTTAGCAATTTCATCGAACGTAAAAATAGAGAGTCCGTTCATTGTTTGGGTGAAGATGCCGCCTCGTGTCGTTCCTTTCGAGAAGTTTGAGGTTGCATATTGCATTTTCGCAACATTATCTGCTGGCAACCCTTCAAAGTATAAATCTAATGCATTTTGTGGATCTGCTTTTGGATCTACGATTACCTCTTTTGATCCAAGTTCTGATAACATATTTGCTACTGCATACATTGTGATCTTTTCTTCTGTTCCTTCTGCAATACATTTGTCTGTAACTGCTAATATCATGGCATTACACAAACTCATAGCGCACTGTTGCCAAAAAGGATCTTTTACATTTGGGTTGTAATACAAGGTGTGAGAAAGTGTTTTACATAATGATTGTGCTGTTGAATAGTCTCCATCTTTATAGACATCTTTGACCAGTTGTAATAAGTTATAACTCATAGAATCCAATGGATTTAATAAATTTAACACTTCAATGTGATACCCTCGTTTTTCCAAAGTTTCTTTGGATGCGCTAAAAATTTCCCCTTTCGGATCATTAATTATTAATGAAGGCTTATGTTCCGCTCTAGAATAGACATCAATTGTAGGAAATACAAAGGTTTCCCCTTTACCAGAGCGAGTTGTACCAATAATTAAATTGTTCACTGGGCTATCATCAATGAATACTTTGTCGTCTAATCTAGAGATAACAACACCACCGCCACCTTCAAATGATTCCTCTCGATCTGGTACGGATCGATATTGCTTTTTCAGCTCTTCAACTGTTGTAAAACGGCTAGATCCCTTCTCATGATTATTTAAGTTTTTGAAGGAAGATCTGAGTTTGTATACTGTCCTTGCTATCGTTCCAATTACTACAAGGAAAACAAGCATGTAATAAATCGGATGCTCTGCAATCGGCATTCGAAAAAGAAATCCTATATCCATATGAAATGGTTTGGGATGTAATAAGTCACTAAATGTTGTTCTTATCAGTTCTAAAGCTAAATTGAGTAAAAAATTAGCGATTAAAAACATTCCTACAAACAAAAAAGTACTCAATGGAATGAGTACTTTTTTTTCAGCTAACTTATATTTAATTGATATTTTATCTTTATACATGGGTAAATAAATCCCCCTTTAAACCGTTATATCTGATTTTGATTCTTGTTTATTTAATTCTGTTGGTTTTTCTGGTTCTGTTGGTTTCTCTGGTTCTGTTGGTTTCTCTGGTTCTGTTGGTTTCTCTGGTTCTGTCGGTTTCTCCGGTTCTGTCGGTTTCTCTGGTTCTGTTGGCTTTTCTGGTTCTGTTGGCTTTTCTGGTTCTGTTGGTTTCTCTGGTTCTGTCGGTTTCTCTGGTTCTGTTGGTTTCTCTGGTTCTGTCGGTTTCTCCGGTTCTGTCGGTTTCTCTGGTTCTGTTGGCTTTTCTGGTTCTGTTGGCTTTTCTGGTTCTGTTGGCTTTTCTGGTTCTGTTGGTTTCTCTGGTTCTGTCGGTTTCTCCGGTTCTGTTGGCTTCTCTGGTTCTGTTGGCTTTTCTGGTTCTGTTGGTTTCTCTGGTTCTGTCGGTTTCTCTGGTTCTGTTGGCTTTTCTGGTTCTGTTGGTTTCTCCGGTTCTGTCGGTTTCTCCGATTCTGTTGGCTTCTCTGGTTCTGTTGGCTTCTCTGGTTCTGTTGGCTTTTCTGGTTCTGTTGGTTTCTCTGGTTCTGTCGGTTTCTCTGGTTCTGTTGGCTTTTCTGGTTCTGTCGGTTTCTCCGGTTCTGTTGGCTTCTCTGGTTCTGCTGGTTTACCTGGTTCTGTTGGTTTCTCTGGAACTATTGGTGGCTCAATAGGTGGTTTTGGTTTTTCTGTCCCTGTATTTTCCGTATTACCGTTCTCACCTTCCGGTGTAACTGGTGGATTCACAATTTCCTCTGGATTCTTCTCTGATGGAAGAATATCTCCTATACTCGCTACTGAAGAATCAATATTTTGATCGCCAAACGCAAAATGATCTCCGTTCACGATTACTTGTGGCTTATTATCTGTAATAGCTGCAATCACACTATCTTTCGTCGTATCTTGAAGCGTTTTATCCGTTATTTCTTTATCAAAGAGTGCTAGAACACGAGAAGTAGTTTCATCGTCATTTTGAAGATTACTTACAATAGATTTATCTTTGAAATTAATTTTTGATTTATCAAGCTCATCTAGTACATAAGCAACCTCATTATCTTTACTTTGAATTGCATTCTCTGTAATTGCTTCAAAATCTTGTTTGTCCAAATTTGCTTTCTTCTCCTCTGGCTTACTTTTATCTGTTTTTTTTGTAATAGCTGACTTACTTTTTGAAGACTCCTTACTTCCAAACCCACTACACCCCGTAGTACTCAATATTAATGACCCACCAAGAAAAACAATTCCCATTTTTTTATACAGATTCTCATAATTTAATGGCATGCTATCTTTTCCCCCTTAGATGTCCTTTAGATCTTTATCAATTTTTTCAATCTTAGTTTTCTTTTCCTCTTCACTTATCGTAGATTGTTGAATATCTCGTTTTTCTAATTCCTTGACCTCTTTCATCAAGTTTTTATTCCCTTGCGTTTTGGCAAAAGAATAACAATCTTCATATTTTTTTAGATTTACAAAAGCTTCAACAATGAGCTTTTCACGTCTACCATCCATACTGACCTTCCCTTTAAGTTCGATTACCTCTTCATACTTTTTATTAAGTGCTGCCTTTTCAAAATCGATCACATCATTCTTGACATCAATCTCATTGATTTTATTCATGTTGTCTATCCCGATAAAATAAGCAACCACACTTTCTGCAAATTTCGGTTCATATTGTAATGCCTTATTTGCCTTTCCATTCAATAAATAAGTAAATAAAACTGCCTTTTGACTATCTTTATCTAATTCTGTGTAATTGACCTTATCAAAGTATTTAACGGCTTCTCCATACTGTTGAATGGCTGCCTGTTGTAGCCCTTTTACTACATATTGTTCAGAACCAGCATTTACACTCGAAACCGGCTTGGAAGAGAATAGATTAAAGGCAAATATGGCACCAGCTCCAATTAACACCACACTTCCTATGACACTCGCAATAATCTTGAATCCTTTTCTATTTTCCTTTCCAAGCTTTACTTGTGTTTTCACTTCATGTGGCGGACTATAAGTTGGTTCCTCATTTCTTTCTGGTAATTCTTCTTGATATTCATATTCTTCATGAAAAGGAGAATCATTGATTTCCCTTTCTAACGTTTCTAACAGCTCCTTCTTTTGTTCCTCTTGTTCTGGATCTAATTGCATCACATTCATTTTTTTAGAAATATGGTCAAAAATATGATCCGCATATCTCGAACCCAGTGATAAAGTACCGTTATAGATTTCATTAGAATGACCATCTAACAAATCAAAATCAATATGTTCTTGTCGCCCTGCTTCTCTATAAACACGTTCTAATCGTTTGGTTAAGATATAAGCTTCATAAAACGAATATTGCCCACCCGACTCAATTTCTGTTCCATTACTACTTTGAAAAATGACAAACATAGCTTCCCCCTTCTTCTATTTAATTTGAATTGTATATAAACTTTCCAAACCGTTTAAAATAGCGCTTTTGTTTATCGAAAAACAATTAACTATAATTTGAAAAATCGGAAATATTTACTCAATGTTTTTTCTAAATACTCATGATATTATTTATGTGCTGATGTTCACCATCCCAAGAACTCAGTAATTTCATCCATAAGCTCTACTCTCACCCTTTTGAGAGTGGAGCTTTTATTTATAAGGATTATCCTCAATTCTATTTTTATAAAATTCGAATTTCATAAAAAAAGGGCAACAAAAAAAGCCATACCCTTTGCATAGCTTCCTCATTGCCTTATTTATATTTGTTCACTATTTCATCCAAAGAAACGGGAATAAAATTTGACCAAATTTGACATTACTATTTACGCTCTCTGCTAAGTATTGGCATCCCATTACGATAACGAGTCCGGCTGCCCCACCAATAAACCACCAAATACATTTATGTCTTCCTCGTTCACCACCCCAAATTAATAGATAAGCGCCCCAGCAAAATACAATAGCTGTACTCACCATTGCTCCTCTTTGCATCCAAGTAATAAATGAATTACCTGTATTAATTAGACCATCCATTGCATCACCTAACACTAACATTTGAGCTATTGTTTTAAACATATACATTCACTCCCTTTTCATTTTTGGCTTCTTATACGTTGCTACGCTGACTTGACTCATTCGACTTGCTGTCTTCCTTTACTTCGGTTGGTGCTGCCTTATATGCTTGTAAAGCTTTCATTACTAAATCTTGATTTTCTTCAATACATTTCTGATAATGTAAATGAAGCCAATGGTTATAATCCTGACCATTGGCTTTTAATAGGTTTGCTACCATTTCTTTTTCTTTTTTTAATTCCTTCTGTGTAATCGCCACTGTATCACCACCTTTCAATGATTATGTGATTACTTCTGGTATTGCTCTTTGCAATTTTGAATAAAGAATCCTACTTCTTTTTCAAATTCAGACGGTTTAATCTCTTCAAACTTTATTGCTTTCTTCAACTGTCCTTTTTCATAGTAAGCAAGGGTATCACGTTTTTGTGACAAGCCGAAGTCGTGCTGATTACTTGTTCTTGGTACATCCTCTCTACCTCCAAATAATTCTTTCACCAGGATATTGTTTTGTTTTGCTAATTTCCCAACTTTAAAGAGTATATCTTCTCTTGTTTTTTTATCATTATTCAACATAACAAAACCTGTTCCATCCTCACTCATGAACTTCTTCATTTCTAAAGGACTAAGTTCCATGACTTCCCCTTTTCCAGAGCTAAAGACAAATGTTGAACCAATACCAATTGCAATTAATAGTCCAACAACAGCGGAAATGATCCACCCTTTACGACTCATATTTGTTCCTCCCTATGCCATATTTTTATAAGCGATTTTGAAGTGTGATGAGACACATTTTAACTTCAACATCCGTTTTTACTTTATAACATTTATAGGAAAATGGGATGGAAAATGGAAATATCATTTATGGCTGGAATGAAGAACCCTGTATTAGCATGCATATAGAGACTAATCCCGACCTAGCTTCTATATGCCCAATACCGCACTACATATTTTGGCGTGAACGTAGAACCTTATGTATCTACTGTTTGTAATGTTCGTCGCTTCTTCAGAATGTCAACATGGGATATTCCTCACGATTACTGACACAAACAGATCTTTGATACAATGCATTTCCCAATGGTCACAGATGAATTTTACGATCTTACTCATCAAACGATAATCGTATACCTACCCCCTCTAGTGACCTTTTGAAGGGAGGCACGCATATATATTTTCCGCATATCATCCTTCTACATCACTACTTTAAGGAAGAAAGACATACGCAATATATATCTAAATTGTCAAAGAGCAAATTACTTTGTGCTATGTTCTCAGCACACTTCAAAATCGCTTTTTTATTTACACTTTTGTTTTACAGCTACTAATTCCGCTTTTTTATTTTTCCGTTTGGCAATTAAGTTTTGATGTTCATCTCTAACCGAGCGCACTTGATAATAAATTTGAGCCACCTTTTCGATGCTTCCTGTGCTATTTTCAATTGCGATGGCACCTTTCAGTTCGTATGTTTTTCCATCAAAAGTTTTAACACTATGAGCCTGTGATGCGGCAATATCATAGAATGTGAGCCTTTGTTCTTTTCCCATATGAACGCCTCCTATTTTTGATAAAGAAGGGAGAAAGACGCTTCTCCATTGTATAGTTTTCTAGCCATCTAGACAGGATAAAATAGTGAACGAGTGCTTGATATCATGCTAGGATTGTTGTGTTGTACGAAGTGATAATGCGTTGTGCTGCCTCTTTTCCATATATCTGCTGTAATACGGATTGAGATTCAACTACGATTGAATGATGAATGTGGTAAGTTGCGCTAGCTTTTAAAAACTGCTCCATATGAGGGATCGGGTACAAATCATATTGATGAAATACCAGGTGAATTGGTCTTATATTCTTGCATTCTGTTAGATTCAGAAGAAAACTTGATAATGCTTCCCCTCTTTCTTCATAAGTGCTTTGTTCTGTTTCTACACGAATATACACAACCGCTTTTTGCTTTATATCCATTTGAAGTGTTTCATAACCAGCCAGTAAATCATGTTTGAGTATGTGATACCCTTGTTCTTGCTTTTCCATATGAGTATCCTCATAGAAAATGCCTTTTGGATCAAAAATAAAAATGAAATTATCAGTCGCCTCGTTCAGTCTTTCTATAACCGATCTATAAGCTCCAAAACAAGCTTTTATGACACCAGGAATCATATCCACTCCTACCAGCTCTTTAATCATCCTTGTGTACTTCTTTGCTACACCTAACACGTACGATGCTCCTTCCAATTTTTTCATTTACTGACGATTAGCAAAACATCAGTTCTTTAGAAAGCCAGAAACTTTTGCGCCGCCCAATTTCTTCCCCAAGTTCCCCTAAATTTTTCGCTTTACCGACATAGACTCCAGTCACTACCTTTTATCTTCTTTTCGGCTTCATTCTGCTTTTTTACGATTTCTTATTGCAAATACGAATCCTATTATGACAAGGACGATACATGCAAATCCAATCCATTTCAAATGCGGATTCTCAGCTTTCCCTCCCGTTGTAGGAAGATTACCTTCTAATTTTTCTGAGTTGCGGTTTTGTAATAATCTGTAGTGGTGTTGATGGTGCGGCCTGCTTCTGGTCCTTCACCATGTGCTTAATAATTTCACCATCTTCTTTGATTTCAAAAGAGAATATTTCTTCGTTAATCAAGTATCCTTCTAGTGCGAACGTTTCAACATGAATAACAGCTTCCTCAAATGATATGCAGTTTCCTATAAAAAAACAGAATTTTCAGATTAAAAAAACTAAAAAAATAATAATAAAATTGTACCTTTTCTTCATTACTGATTTAAAATATAAATGTATAATTGTATATTACTAAGCATTGCTTCATTCCCACCTTGCCCGATAGTATGTTGCGAAAAAGAGGCTCTCGATAGGTACTTCCAAGAAATCCGCAATACTTTTTGCACGACTAGAAATCAGACCTTTTCTTCCTGATTCTACATCATACAAAGTACTGACTGGAATTTTGGAACCGTTTGAAACATCATTAATTGTATAGCCCTGTGATTCACGAATTTCTCTTAGAACTGTCAAATATCTCACCCCTTATTTACAGTTTATTCGTCTTTTAGCCTAAAGTCAACACTTAAAGTTCATATTTTTTACACTTTAAGTGATAAAAAGTGAATATTCTTCTTAAAACCTACTTGTTTAAAATTGGAGTGATAACTTATATGAAAATTGAAGAAAACGTACTAGGAAAAAACATAAAGAAATTAAGGGCTTTAAAAGGAGTAAATCGCAAAGAAATGGCGGAAGATCTTAAAACTACGTATAGGACTGTTTCTAGTTGGGAAACAGGAGAAAAAAAACCACGCCTAAACAAATTAGAGGAAATCGCAAATTATTTTGACGTTAATACAGCTTCTTTATTAAAGAGCGAAATCCCTGATAAAGAATTATTAAATACGATAAAGGGAGAAGATCCTGTTGAACGTCTAGCACGACTGCTTTATGAAAAGTACATGAGCGTTCCAGATAAACACAAACCTAGAATTGAAGAAGAATTACTAAAATATGCAAGCAAATTAAAGATGCAAATTGATAAAGAAGAATAAGAGGGTCCCTACGATTGAGACTCTCTTATTCTTCTTTACAGCTATATTCTGAACATAATTCAATAATTTCACCAAATGTTTGTAAATCCATCTCTTTTATAATCTCTGTAAGCTCATATATACTTAATTTCATGTCTATCCCTCCATTTTTAGATTGTGAATTTAGACACATAAATTTCGCAATTCCTTATTTAGAAATTTATAAAACATTTTATAAAAGCACAAAAGACACCGTTTAAACGATGTCTTTTTTAAATAAACAAGATTAAGAATCAGCCGCCACCACCGGGATCAACCATTCTATTCATCATGTCTTTATTAACTGTATATTTCAAATTAGATTCATGTAATTCAAATAAATTCGTAGATCCTTCACCAGGATCTACATTCATATAAGAAACAAATTGATTATCAACATGTTTATATTTAAAATGCCATTGATGTGCTACAAATTTATCTGATAAACCATTTACTATTGTTATCAAAATTAAGGTAACTACTATCAATCCAAATAACTTTTTCACTCTATTCGCCCCTTCCTGTAAAAACTACATTAAAATTTCTACATATTCTTCATATACCCCTTCTGCAAATTTCCCATACAAGAAATCATTATTTGACTTAAACATATTAATAGATTTCTTTATTAATGCTAAATCATCCTTAGCCATCCCCATATAGCATGTCTGCAATGGTGATAAGTACCCTTTTTGAGTTTCAATTTTTTCTAATATACTTATAGCTTTACTTTTTTTCCCTTCCTTAATTAAAAAAAGTGCAAATTCAGCCGGATGAAGTTTATTAAATACTATTTTATCTATATCTTTCCACCAGACAATTCTAATAAAATTAATATCGTTTAACGCTATTGCAAATTTTAAACTCTCTTTCGCCCCACTCAATATATTTAGAGCTTCCAAAAAGAATTTTAAAGACTTATTGTAATCAGAGAACATGTAACTTTCTCCACGCCTAATATTCAAAAATGCTTCCATGACCGGGAAAAATTTTAGATCTCTATATGTCCTTAAATATGTATTATTTTCTTCAAAATCTTTACCCATATCTTTTCTTAAAAGCGAATAACTCCATAGTTCTTTTACCCAAAAATAATATAAATTCTTTAAATAACTATTAGTCACTAATTTCATATTATTTTCAATCCTAATCTTATATCCTTCCATCAATCCAAAATCACCTAAATCACATAAAATTAGCATGCTAAGTATGTCACAATAGATTTCTATATCGTAATTTTTTTTATTAGTCATGGTTCTAGCTTTCTCAATATCTAAATATACATCTTTAACATTTTTTCCATCCAAACGTGCAATATATAAACTGAAAACCTTTTCCAATCGCCTCATTTCAATGTCTTCACTTTTCTTACATAGCTGCGAAAGAAACTTCATTAATTTCAAGTAATCATTTAAATGTGCAATTGCAAATGCAACTTTTACATTTATATTCATTCTATCTTTTAAAGTACTTAAATAATTAATAATCATTTGTTCTTGCTTATCTTTTTCCCCTTCAAAAACAATATATATAATTTTAGAAAAAGTATATACTGATAACGCATTATTCTTGTTAAAGTAATTTGAAATGGTTGATTTAGCAACACCAACCTCTTTTGCAAGGTCTGTGTATGTCATATTTTTAAATGATATGTAATCATCAATTTCTTTTGCTAGATTCTTCATATATATTCACCTCTGTTTCAGCTATATTCAGTTCAGTTCATAAAATATTCAGAAATATATACATTTAAGGCGATTATACCATAACAAAAAACTCCTTATTTTTCTCATTAATAGACGGAATATTAAGACTATTTAGGGCAAATGAATAATAATTTAAACTATATTTTTCTCTTTAACATTAAATATGAACTTTAAGTGTTGATATTCTCCAAACGGAATTGTAGAATATAAATAACTTATCTATGTACGCAGGTTTTATAAACCAAAACAAAAAAAAAACCCACCGTCCAGTTTTTAATTGGTTTCTAGTTTGGCGACCGGATCCAATTAAAAACTCCAAAAGATAGGGTTTTAATTCACACTACAAATGTATGTGTTTTTTTTTAATATCATGCTTGATATTAAAATTATATCATAAGGTACATACTATGTGAATATAAAACCTCTGTTTTCTTATTTATTTGTGGTGGGAAAAATAGGAGGTTCTTTTGTGTTACTTCAAAACTTTTTGCTCAGTCGAGCAAAGTCCGAATTAAGTCCCCGAATCAAACACTTATCCAAAACACCTGGGGCTATTAATCAAGCAATCAAGAAAGTTACTACTTATATTGATAATATTGTCCTAGAATATGAAGGTGTTACTACAAAGGATTATCTTACCAAACGAAAATATGAAGCATTAGAAACTGTTTTATCATATTTAGTACAAGAAGGGTATTCCCAAGTAAAGCAAGATCATATCAGTAAAAAATCAGGTATTTCAAAACCAATTATTAACTACGTGTTTAATTGGTTACAAGACTTGGGAGTGTGCCAACAAATCAAAGTACGAAGACATGGTAAAATTGCCCCTTCAATTTACATTTTAACTCTACATAGTAATTATTTAAAAATCATTGAATATTTCAAGATGAAATGGGCTTTAGCAATTGATGTCTGTTCTACTTTCACTAAATTTTTAAAGAAAAAACTCTTTAAAAAAGTTATTGAATCTAAACATGAAGAAAAGAATACTTTATCTAATGGCATAGATATTTTAAATTTTGAAGAACTAGAAAGATCAAATACTAATTCACAAAATGCTATTGATAGATCACAAGATTTAAATGATTATTTAAGTGAAGATCAGAAAAAGGCATATCGCTATATAACAAGTCAACCTGTAACATATTTAACAGAACAGGACGCTTATACTATAGCCTTAAGAATACCGCAAAGAATTGATCGTTATCAAAGATGGGATTTTGAAAAATGCGTTGAATGGTTTGAATATAATCAAGCTGAAATAAGTAATCCTGCTCATTTTATGAAAATGTTCGCTGAAAAATCCAAACAAAGAACAGAGCGTAACGATTATGAAGCGAAAAAAGCCATAACTAACATGGAACATGCACAAAAATATGAAAGCAAACTTCCAATTATAGACTGGCTTAATAACAAGAAAATGGATTCCATTTTGCAAAAAATGGGCGCTCTAAAGCCCTAATAAAAAAACATCTAAAACTTAGCCTTGCTCAAAAATAATATAATTAGCAAGGCTATTTGTCATGTATTCTTATAATCCCCGAGCAACGTACTATTTTCCCAAAAAAGGAATTCAAAACACCTCTCAGATCTTATAATTATTTCTCTTTTTCTAAACTATTCAGCTATGAAATTTCCATTCATACGAAACTGAAAATTCTATCATTTACTCATAAATTAACCTTGTAATTTACTAAGGTAAAATCTTGAATCACTTGATACAGCTAGTCTAGCATCTCTAAAATAGATTCTAATGTTTATAATGATTTTATTTTTTAAACAAGATTTAATAAATACAGTATTCTATCCTAAAGGAGAAACATTATAAGTATGTTCTTTATCATTTTCCGACAGAAGACTGTTTCTTAATTTTTGTGATTATTTGGGGAAATATATAAAATTCACAAAAAAGTAGGGAAGCTTGTATGTTTTTACAATCTTCCCTACTTTTTTACGTATTATTTAAGTTATTTTTTAAATAGTTTAGCGAACCATGATTTTTCTTGTTGAGAAGACGCAACTAACTTCTTGGTTTCTTGTATTTCTCGAACCACTTCTAATAACTGCTGATCTCGATTGTTTATTTTTCTATCAATAGTCTTTTGCTGTTCATCAATCTTGTTCGTTAGTGTTTGATTAGTTTGTTCTAAATTGTCTATGCGTTTTAAAAGTTCCATATTCATAGCTTTTTGTTCTTGAAAATATATAGAAACCTCTTTCATACTCTCATACATCGTCTGAATAATTGGTTTCGTTATTTCGTTGTCTTCATCACTCTCTTCTACTACAATATAATCTACATTTTGTTTTAACATCTGTTCTATTATTTCTGGTGGTTCTTGTGCATCTTTCATATTAGCAATTAATTTAAAAAGCTCTAATGCTTCCTGTTCATATCTCAGCGTTCGCCCCTTCGTCCCAGCGACGGTTGGTAAGTATGGTTTGAATTGATCCCGCCAGGCCTGAAGGGTTGTCCGTGGCTTCCCAAGCATCCTTGCTATATCTGCAAGGGAATATGTTTTCTTATAAGGTTCTTCCCTATCCATTCCATCGTCCTCCCCTCATCGTCATTTGTTGTTATCGATGTCCGACATGTTGTAATTACATTGTTATTGATTATCATCCATGTCGGTCATGTTGTCATTACATTGTTGTTGACCATCATTCATGTCGGTCATGTTGTCATTACATTGTTGTTGACCATCATTCATGTCGGTCATGTTGTCATTGTATTGTTATTGACCATCATCCATGTTGGTCATGTTGTCATTACATTGTTGTTGACCATCATTCATGTCGGTCATGTTGCTGTTTTACTGTTATTCATCATCATTTATGTTCGACATGTCGGCGTCTAACTGTTATGTGTTTAATTCGTTTGAAAGAAGGTATTTCCTTGTTTATTTTGAATTTTTTAAGTATATAGGTTAATTAAATAATAAGTACGATTCAAGTCGTACTTATTATTTAAAATGTTCTTATTTTTGATTAAATGCGCTAAAGCATAATCAAAAGTAGCACTTAAGTCGTACTTAATTTATAAAGGGGGAATTATAAATGAAAATTGGAAGAAAAGTAGCGGATTTCGGAAATAGTTTTAATAATTTCATGGTTGATGGTTATTATATTGAACTTGCAACGAATGTAGTTAAGATTTCAAAGAAACAAGCTGAGGATTTACTTGTTGATCGTATTTCTAAACCAGAAGATTTACTGGATAGATTACTAATTTCCACTGAAATCGAAGGTGAAGAGTCTTACTATTTAGTTGGGCAATTGGCTGAAGATAATCAGTTAGCAAACTCACATGTAAATAAGATGCACGATAAAATAAATAGTCCTATCCCATACGTATGCTTTTTAGGAGCAATTGCATATTATCATGCCCTTAATGCTGATCAAGAAGATAATGAAATTGAAATTGAACACATGAGTATGATGCTTCCAATTTGGCTTTTAAAACGCGAAGAGAAATTTAGCATTGCCCATAAAAAAATGGAAGAAAGATTTAACGGTGAACATAAAGTTAAAGTGTTAACACCAGGAATGGAGAAAGAACTAACTATTACAGTCCAATCAGCAAAATGTAGAAATGAATCAGAAGTTGCTAGACATTCTTTAAAATATAAAATGGTTTCAAAAGATCAGAATACAAATGTAATTAGTATTGAAAAGCGCTATGAATCTGAGCGATTCGATGACTATGAAGTAGTTTTAACTGACATTGGTGGCGGTTCTACAGATGCTGTGCGATTAGGTAAAGGGCTTACTACACCTAAGCACAGAGATTCTTTCCAAGTTATCGATATTGAGCCATTCTTGGGATACCTAGAACGCTTTAGAAAAGAAAAATTGATTCAATACTTTAAGGATCTAAGAACATTAGAGAAATTTATAGTTAATAAATATAAAGTACAAAAGTATGTACTATCGAATGAAAATACTGGTGAAGAATATGATTTTACAAATGAAATTGTAGAGGCACTGAAAGAATATGCAAGAATTTTAGTTGCTAAAATTCTTGATGTATTCATCCCATCTAGTACGAATACAGTATTGAAATTCATTTATATCGGAGGCGAAGCACCCGTTTTAGAACCATACATCCGTCTCGCTTTATTGAATCATATGTCTGAAATGGCTGCTAAAAACAATCACTTCTTCTTGAACGATATTATTCAAAATAGCGACAAAGAAGTATTTGCTCCAACTTCACGTACAATTAATCTAACTGCATTAGAATTAAAAGTAATTGATGAAATGAAGGGACAGCTAGCTTAAAATAAAAGGACGTGCTGATAATGGCTAAAAATAGAAAAATGGCATTACATGCTGATAATATGCCTGAAGATGTATATAGGATCCTTAATGAAAAAGCTAATAGTAGACAATTAACAGCATTTATTGTTGAACTGGTAGAAAATGAAAAACGTTATGAGCAACTACTGCAGAAATTAGATACTGTAGAACAGAGATTAAATCTTTTAGATACAGTCGAAAATAAATTGGATCTTCTACTTACTAATGGACTTGTTCCTGCACAGAGACAGGAAGATTTTAAAACAGAGGAGCCTGTTCTCCAAGAAGGTAAAATTATTGACGCTAAGGAAGTACTTGGTGGTATTTCTGAAGAAGATAACGAAGAGATTGATTTCTAACTTATAAAAAGACCTTTAGGTGCAATCCTGAAGGTCTTTTTGTTTACTTAAATATAGAAATGAAAAAGGCTGAATCTGCCGTTTTCTGAGCTTTTTTTGCTGCTTTATGAGCTTGGGCTAAATCTTGTTCTAATACCTTAATTTTTCTATTTGATTGAGCCTCTAATGCAGTGATTTTATTTAACTGTTCTTGGTGTTGCATTTCAGCTACATAAAGATTAATTGCCTCTGGTATTGTACTTGCTCTCCTCTGCTTAATCACCTTATTTAAAAACTCTAAAATTTCCAAGTCCTGAAATTCTGCTGGAATATGTGAATTTAACAACACATGATTTAGTTCATTATATTTATCTTGAAGGACCTTCTTTTTATGCGATATTTCATTTAATTTTAATTGATGTGCTGTAGTTCTTCGAATAAACAGTCCAAAAATATAATTTAAGAGTTTTACAAGTATACCTACTACAAATAAAATTAGTGCTAATATAATAAGTGCTATTACAAATAATATAATATACCCAATAGCATAAAAAACACTTCCTAATAAAGAAGTTGTAGATAAAGTTTGAAAAAAATCTGACCCAAGAACTAAAACAATAAAAATTAAACCAATAATCCCCAAAACTCCCAAAGTCCAATATGAAGGAATAACATTACATGGTTTTTCAGAAGCAACTAAATCAGAATATTCCTTTTCAAGTTCCTTCCGTTCATACACTGCAGTATAAGTTTGTAATATATCAAACATATCCCGATTCCCCATTTCATTCAAAATTCAAATGTTACAATTTGGATTTCTATATTTTTAAACTTTGAGCTTGTATACTTTTATAAATAAACTCCAAGATTTCAATTTTGAGATTGGATGTGAATGAGTATTGAATGGTATCGTAGGTAGTCTAATTTGATATGAAGATATTCTTAAGAACAAGGGGAGTTCCTGCGTTTAATACATGTTTTTGGCGATAAGCAATTATATCACTTTAACTTAAATCTTGTATGATCATTATTTTATATATTTATTGTTATACAAGTCTATCTTAGAATACATATTATACCAAATTATAGAAAGTGCTACAATTAAATAGTTAGAATCTTTAGTTATAATTTATCTGAAGTGAATTAATATAAAATTTTCTGGGGGAATTAACTTGCCACGAATTAATCTGTGTGTGCCTTACGCTCAGAAGGAAACAGTAAAAGACCTTGGTGGAAAATGGGACATGAAAAATAAGACATGGTACATCTTTGCAAAAACCTACAAAGAAATAGAGCCTTTTTCAAAATGGATTTATACTGCACAATCATCTGAATTTTGGATTATAGAATTACATAGAGCATGCTGGAGATGTGGGAAACAAACTCCTATTTTTGCTTATTGTTTTCCTAACGGATACATTTCATTAGAATTTGAAAATGAAGATGATGAAGACTGTTCATCTTTTTGGGAATCTATTCAATTTTTCACACTATTAACCTATGTAGATTGTATCAGTCGTAATGCATTACAAAATATGAAAGAAATCACAAATAACTATTACCTAGATTCTACAAAGATGGGCGGAGAATATTATTTAAATCATTGCAAACATTGTAATGCAAAATTAGGGGATTTTCCATCTTTTGAGGATAACCCACTGCATACACTAGAAAATAATAAGGATATAAAAATTCATAAATTTTCTGCAGCCATTGAGGTTAGTGCTTGTTATTCCTGGTATGTGTAAAACAAAAGGATACAACGGTGCAATTTTTATAAATAGTTAATCTTTTTTCAAAACGGTACATCTTTTTTTCAAATCCACAGCTGATTCTATTGTATGTACTAAATATCACCGCTAGAAATCTCTTTACAATACAGAAATTTCCCTATTTCCATAAATAGATATTTCCCTATATCCCTTCTTTTGTTTTCAGAAATAGAGGTATAGGGGGGAAATTACTGGCGTGATATAAATTGCTGATTCTATTGCATGTACCACTTATCACTGCTATAACTTTCTTTACAATATAGAAATTTCCCTATTTCTATAATTGGATATTTCCCTATACTTCTACTTTTTTTATAAAAATGGGGGTTTATGGGGAGCCTTTGAAAATTACTGATTCCATTGTATGTACCACTTATCACTGCTATAACTTTCTTTACAATATAGAAATTTCCCTATTTCTATAATTGGATATTTCCCTATACTTCTACTTTTTTTATAAAAATGGGGTTTATGGGGAGCCTTTGAAAATTACTGATTCCATTGTATGTACCACTTATCACTACTATAATCTTTCTTGTAATATAGAAATATCCCTATTTCTATAATTGGATATTTCCCTACGTCTCTACTTTTATTATAGAAATGATGATATAGGAGGGAGCTCTTGAAAATTACTGATCCTATTGTATGTACCACTTATTACTACTATAATCTTTCTTGTAATATAGAAATATCCCTATTTCTATAATTGGATATTTCCCTACGTCTCTACTTTTATTATAGAAATGATGATATAGGGGGGAGCCTTTGAAAATTACTGATTCCATTGTATGTACCACTTATCACTACTATAATCTTCTTTACAATATATATATCCCTATTTCTATAAGTAGATATTTCCCTATGCCTCTACTTTTATTATTAAAAATGGGGGTTTATGGGGAGCCTTTGAAAATTACTGATTCCATTGTATGTACCACTTATCACTGCTATAGTCTTCTTTACAATATAGATATATCCCTATTTCTATAAGTAGGTATTTCTCTATATCTCTACTTTTATTATAGAAATGATGATATAGGGGGGAGCTCTTGAAAATTACTGATCCTATTGTATGTACCACTTATCACTACTATAATCTTTCTTGTAATATAGAAATATCCCTATTTCTATAATTGGATATTTCCCTATGTCTCTACTTTTATTATAGAAATAATGATATAGGAGGGAGCTCTTGAAAATTACTGATCCTATTGTATGTACCACTTATCATAACTATAATCCTCCTTTCAATATAGAAATATCCCTATTTCTATACCTCTGCCATCAAGTTACACTTATGCAACATCAATTATAGGAATGGGTGTTTCTTTTTTAAAAAGCCCCCAAAACAAAAAATTTATACAGCTCACCTGGTAATATCAATTCTCTCGTTTTGAGATATTTGCTTTTCTTAGCTTGATGAGCATGGGATATAAGGACTTTTTCAAAAAATAAATGGAGTGGTATACATGACAGATTCTCTTGCATGTACCACATATCACTGCTATAATCTTCTTTATAACATAGAAATATCCCTATTTCTATAATTAGATATTTCCCTATATTTCTAATCTTTTCACTAAAATATAGAAATATAGGGAAATCATCTAGAAAATAAATGGAGTGGTATAAATGGCTATTACAATTACTGTTGGGAATTACAAAGGGGGCGTTGGTAAAACCACTAATGCTGTATTAAACTCTTATGAATTCGCAAAAAAGGGGAAACGAACTTTACTCGTTGACCTTGATCCACAGAGTAATGCAACAAAATCTCTTATGTTAACAAAATCTATCATTAATCCTGACGAAAAGGTAACTTTAACTAAAACATTGATGAAAGGAATTCAAGAGGGGAATTTAGATGGATTAGAAGTTGAAATAATGGAAAATTTACATTTAATTCCTTCTTATGTTGATTTTCAAGATTTCGCAAAATTTCTATATAAATCGTGTTCTTCGGAAGAAGAGGAAGATTTCTACTTTAAGGAATTACTTGAGAAAATAAAACATAAATACGATTACATATTTATCGATGTTCCACCTATGTCAATTGAAGTTACAAAAAATGCAGTTGTAGCTTCTGATTATGTTCTTATAACTCTACAAACACAAGAACGTTCTCTTACAGGTGCAGAAAACTACATTAACCAACTAGTAAAATTAAAAGAGCAATATAATCTTGATATTGAAGTTGTAGGTATTCTTCCAGTGCTATTAAAAAATAATGGTAAAGTGGATGAATACATTATGGAAAATGCTCGTGAAATTTTTGGTGAAGAAAACCTATTTAAAAATATCGTTCCACAGATGGAACGTATTAAAAGGTTTGATGTTAACGGTATTACCGAAAATGATAGACATGATTTAAATGTAATAGAACTATACGAAAAAATTAGTGATGAATTATTATCTCGTATCAATGTTTTTGAAAGTATGAAGGTTGGTGTATAACATGGCAAGAACTCCTGGATTATTAGGCAGAAAAAAGAGCAATTTTGACCCAACAGATCCTTATATCCCAAACGAGGATTCAGTTGTAACAAAAAGTGGCGAAGATACTCCTAATTTTTCACCTAAAAATGAACAAGAACAAGTAAATCAGCAGGAGAAAAAGAAGGAGCAAACACCAGAGAAAAAGACATTTAAAAACCAACAAGGTAGTATTAAAATTTCTAGTCAATCTAAGGAAGACCTTGGAGCACTAATGAAACTTACTAATAAGAAATATGCTCATGAAATAATAGATTTACTTATACATCATTATGTAGAAAATCAATTAACTCCCGAACAGAAAAGGAAATTTAAATTATTAACAGAGATTTAGAAATATAGAAATATCCCTACGTATAAATAGGGATATTTCTATATTTTTTCGTTTTTAAAAAATATCCTCACCAGAACTTCCTCCACAACCTTTTCTTCTCTCTCTCCACTGCAACATACTCATGATATTCCTTATGTAAATTGATAATAAAGTTATTTAATTTCGATATAAAAATATAAGAGCCTTACTATATTTTTTTGTAGTAAGGCTCTTATATGTTGTTTAATTCATGTTGAACTAAAGTAACCGTTACTCTATTTAGTTAGATGAGTTATTTACTAGAAAAATTATCAATTGCTTGAATAGCTAATTCCAATGCTTTTATCTCTTCAAGATCAGGAATATCCTTTTAGTTTCATTTTCATTGTAGTCTATCTCTTTTGACATCAATGGTTTAAGCATTATCCGTTAATTCTATTACATGTACCACATATCATCCCAGTGCTCCTCACCCCCAATATAGAAATATCCCTATTTCTATATATCCCTGGTTTTGTTATCAAAAATAGCAAAGATACTCCTGTTTCTTCACCTAAAAACGAGTAAAGAAAAGTGAATGTATAAGAGAAAAAGGAATTTTAAAACCAATAGGGCAGTTTTAAAATTTCTAGCCAATCTCATGAAGAGCTTGGAACACTAATGAAGCTCACTATTAAGAAATATGCTCATGAAATAATAGATTTACTTATACATCATTATGTAGAAAATCAATTAACTCCCGAACAGAAAAGGAAATTTAAATTATTAACAGAGATTTAGAAATATAGAAATATCCCTATTTAAGAATAGGGATATTTCTATATTTTCGTAGTTTAAAAAATTTCATCACTAGAACTTTCTCCACGACTTTTTCTTTTCTCTCACCGCTGCAACTTCCTCATGATATTCCTTCATCAATGGTTTTGTCTCTAAAGTAAACTGTTTAATATTTTTCTTGTACTAAGCAACTGATCAGTATTAACACCCCATTGTTTTTGAGCTAGTAGCGCCATTCTTTTTATCTTTTTAAAATCAGGAATATCCTTTAGTTCCATTTTCATTGTAGTTAATCTCTTTTGACATCAATGATTTATGCATTATCTGTTAATTCTATTACATGTACCACATATCATTGCTGAGATTTTCTTCTTTAATATAGAAATATCCCTATTTCAACAAGTAGATATTTCTATATATCCCTACTGTTGTTATCAAAAATAGCGAAGATATTCCTGTTTCTTCACCTAATAATTAGCAAGAACAAGTGAATCCGCAGGAGAAAAACAAATTTAAAAACCAACAAGGCAATATTAAAATTTCTGGTCAATCTAAGAAAGAGCCTGGAGCACTAATGAAACTCACTAATAGGAAATATACTCATGAAATAGTTAGTTTACTGATTAATCATTATGTAGAAAATGAATTAGCTCTTGAACAGAAAAGGAAATTTAAATTATTAGCAAAAATATAGAAATATCCCCGTTTCTAAATAGGGATATTTCTATATTTTTTAGTGTATTTTAAAACAGGCAAATTCAATAACTACATTAAAAAGAGTCCTATTTCTAGGACTCTTTTTAATACTAATTTTTAGCTTTAACTTACATTTTATCGATGATCATTTGTCTTTTATACCATTGGTTTAATTTGCTTCTCGCCGTACTAGAGAGACGCTTTGTTTTTTTATTATAGAATCTAGAAAGAGTAGGCTGTGATATACCTATCTCTATTGATAGTTCTCGCATAGTTATATTCTTCTTCATATGAATAAACTCTATTTTCTCCCTGATAAGTTGTTCATTTTCATTCGTATCTAATGGTTTTTCTACAATTTTTACTGGATGACTTTCCTCATGTATTGTATCAATTGTTTTCTTTTTCGCTAAGTTTTCCATTGAACTAATTAATTCTTTGGGTGGAAATATTACTATTCCTAACTGTGAATAATAGTTTTTAAACCAATTCTTCTTTGTCAGTTTTTCTTCTTCTAAACCATTATGATATTCCCAATGAGAAATTACTTCTTCTTTTTCTAAATCACTAAGAACATTTTCTAATTGTTCGCGGATACGATTAGGTTTTTGTTTTTGATTTATACCCATAACTGCTAACAAACCTTTATCTCCACCTATAGAATAAGGTCTTTGTAAGCTAGAAAACATTTGACGTATTCTCCATTGCCATGTCAAATATCGAATTAATCTTTTATGATATTTGTGTCTATAACTATTATATTCAAGTGCCTTTTTTGATAATAATGCGGTAGTACTATTAGATCCATATAGATATCCGGATAAGAAACTTCCCGGTTTGATTCGACACGATTCTATCCCCATGTATTCGTTTGTGTTTTTATCTCTCCATAAAACTACGGAATCTAATACAAATAGTCTTTTAATTACCTCGCGTTTTACTTCATAATGCTTACCTGTTTCAGCGCGATCATTTAATACGACTACTTCATTGTCATCATTTAGATATATAAAAATACTCGCTAGGGCCGCAATCCGCTTCGCAACTTTAATTTTATCTTCTACCCTATAATATTCGACACCATTTGCCTTAGCCTTTGAAATACTGCACATTTCTAAAACTTGTTCATATGAAAAATCAATAAATTCATCAGGCGATTTTGCTTCATTCAACCATTGAATCGTGATGGTATCTAAACAATCTGCAGTTAGATCATCCATATTACTCATTACACCATCTACTAATGTATTCCATCTTGCTGTCTCTTCAATATTCGTTAACTTTAGATCTTCATCTTTATGAGAGGAAAGCTGTGCCACTCCATTACTATCCTTTGTTTCAATAGGATAAGATTTTAACCGTGTGTTTTCATCTTCTTCAAATTGATTTTTAGCTATTCCATCTCTTAACTTATAATAAACCGCGGAGTTATTTACTTCTAAATAGTTTTCATTCAATATGTTCGCATCTGATTCACTTGTTGCTTTATGCACTATAGTACTAGCTGTCTGATTTTTACGAAACTCTTGTTCAATAAAGATACCTATGGTCTCATGAATAATTAATCTGTAATTATCTATATTTTTAAATATATCTAGAGGAGAAACACCTTTTCTTTGTTGTTGCTCTAGCCACTGTACAAGCATTGAAAATGACGGAGAAAGGTATTCTGAAGTCACAATTTTACTTTGATCTGCTTCAACCTCAACATAATAGGAAACCCATTTATGCCACAATTGCTCATCTTGTTTATACAATTGTTCCGTTATTGATAGTGCATCTCTAAACAATTGTAGAACGTCTTCCATATAAATTCGGCTCCTTATATACATTTATTATTGATCTGAACTTGAAAATAATTAGCTATATGATGTTCCTTTTTATAAAACTAGAAATGGAGTCAGAATATTCTATCCTTTCATTTCGCTGTTAACATGTTAAGGGCTCTATTTTGCATACTTATAGCCCACTCTGTAACTGATTATACAAGACTGAATCGATTTGTAAAATCCAAATAGCAATTATACAAGTACTTATACAATAACCTATCTTTCATCCATTAGCTCTTTTTCTAGTAGATTTTCAGTAATATTATTTATAAATACAAAGTTCTATTATTTGTTATATATAAATAAATAGATTAATAAGCCGATACAAAGCATAATTTATACTATCTTATCTTTCTTAAACAAACACCATACATTTTCATAGCAAAGGAATGCAAGTATACTGATCTATACTGCATTCCTTTATTGTAATTGTATGTCCACTATATTTTTATTCTTCCTTTTCCAAAATTAAAAAGCTAACATCCAAATTTCTTATTTTTCACCTCTTTCTGGATCCACTCCATTGTAATAAAAACTCTTCATTACATGTCCAAACTATTAGCTATCCCCCCTAAACAACAATAATTTTTAAAATAGTAGTTCCAACTGTATAAAAAACAAATTAAATCTTTACAAGAGAAAACAACTAGGATAAAAACAGATTGTTTTCTTTTATAAGGAAGAACAAAGAAAGAGTGGAAAAGCAATACACAAACGTGTAAATCACATGGAGTAAACCGATAAAATAATGAAAATTCTGATAATTTATTCACTAAGGGTTTTCGTTTACTCTTTCTTTGTTATTATGAGTTTAACATTAAAAATAACATAAATCAACAAAAAAACAAAAAATTCTTATATTTTCGACATTTTATTTATCTCGCTCTAATTTCACCTTAAAAACATAGTTACTGTAGCTGTGAACTACCCACCACTTACCGATTATCACCGCTTGAAGTGGGGGCTTCCTGATTCTACAAGCATTGCCTATCTCTTACGAGATTCGGTCTTACACGCTCTCCACAGGCGTAGATTATACTGTTCGGACAAGACCTTGCCCTACAGTTATATAGATGTTATGTACATTTAATATGTTGGCTGATACGCAATTTGCGTTAAGCCGGCTTTTTCAATGTTAATCGCTGCATTGTGGTCACGATCCAGTACAGTACCACATTGTTTGCATACGTGCGTACGAACAGAAAGTGATTTCTTAACTGTTTCCCCGCAATTCGAACATTTTTGTGACGTGTAGTGCGGTTTTACCATTACCAAACATCCACCATTTCGTTTTGCCTTGTAGGAGAGGAATGTACGGAACATCCCCCAACCTGCATCGTGGATGGATTTTGCTAGGTGACGGTTACGTACCATATTTTTGATTTTTAGGTCTTCTATACAAATTACACCATAGCTGTTGGCTAATCGGAAGCTTAGTTTGTGCAAGAAATCCTTACGTTGATTCGCTATCTTCGTATGAATTTGTTGTAATTTGTCTACTTGCTTGCACCAGTTCTTCGAACCTTTTTTCATTTTTGAATGTTTACGTTGCGCACGTTTTAATTTACGCTCTTCTTTGCGTAAAAACGTAGGATTCTGAACTTCTTCTCCATTAGATAGAACCGCAAATTTTTTGATGCCTACATCAATACCAGTTGTTTTATTTGCATCACAAATAGAATCTTGGTTTACGTGTTTTTCAACACAAAAAGTCGCAAACCAACGGTTTCCATGATGTTTTATGACAACTTGTTTAACGCGGCCATCTAATTTACGGTGCCATTTGATATCAATGACCCCTAATTTCGAGATAAGAAGTTTACCGCCTTTTGTGAGAGAACACATACGACGGCTTGTCCCCAAGGAACTATCCTTCTTTTTATATTTGAACATACCAAATTGAGTAAGAGTAATAGAACGATATTCTTTAAAACTTTTCATTTTTGGATAGCCAGCATCCTTTTTAAAGAACTTTTTATAGGCTTTTTCCAAGCGCGCAAACACTTCCTGAAAAGGTTGCGAAGGAACCTCTTTTAAGAAATGATATATCTTTTTATCAAGTTTTTGCTGATTTTGTAATTCATACCGTGTTAAGTCTTTTTTGTTTTGTTTATAATATCGTTGTTTATCTAGCAAAGCGGAGTTATATTGCTGACGACAAATGGAAATCCATCTCTCTAGTGTATGTTGTTGTTCTATTGTAGGATAGATTTCAAACCTGTAGTTCAATTTCATTATGTCGTCACCTCCGAATGTTTGTTCTAATAACTCTATTATAAACAAATTTTACGATGCTTTACCACTCAGAAGTACTTTTGTTAGGTCGGGCCATTCATCTCCCACCTACGCTGCGCTTAGAGGAAGGAGAATTCTGGCTGAAGTTCGTTAAAAGAGAAGTAAAAGTAAAAAAATGTAAGGATTAAAATATTAATGTTACTTCGAACACCCCAAATTCATCAAAATGAAAATTCATAGCCATATCATGTCCCTTTCCATCAAAACATGAAACAAAAATGACATTATGTAACTCTTTTTACTAACTCGAAATTTTTTTCTAAAAATGCTTAAAGCTTGATATATAAGCTTTTCTACTACACCTATACTATTAGTTATGAAAATTTATAGCTATATGATGTCCCTTTTTTTTAGATGAAAACCCCCTTAAACCTTTTTATATTAAGGCTTTACATGTTTATAACCCTATTTTCATGTATTTATGCAACATGAAAATCCATAGCTGTATGATGTCCCCTTTTTTATCCAAACATGAAAACTCGCCTAGCCACTTCATGTTCCTTTTGTAATTATAAAATTACAGATAAACCGCATTAACATCACTGTTTAAAGGGTTTCATCTGTTTAATTCACAATTATAAACATGAAAATCCATAGCCATATCATGTCCCTTTTATTTTTTTGAAACTCGATATAACTGTTGATTTAATCATGTTTACAAGGTTTTTTTGCTATTTCCCTTCTTTTCTATCAATATGAAAATCCATAGCCATATCATGTCCATAAAAAAAAATTCAAGAAGTCTTTAACCCCTTGATACACAAGGGATTAAAGGACGTTTCATCTTTTTATTTTTCCTCTTAAAGGGACGTAATTCAGCAAATTCCGATTTGGTATAATTAAAACTGGTATATTTTATATTGTTTTAGAATATATTTCTGAATTTATAGGTAGGAGGTGAAAAAGATGGGAAAATCATTTATTATTCGTAATCAACGTAGTCTAAATGGACAATCTACAAATGCAGTTTTAGTAACACTGAAGTCTTGGCAAAAACTTGTTGAAACTTTCGAAGAGAAATACTACAGCTATAAAGATACATACCTTGAGGATATTGTTGATCATATGACATATGAGGAGCGTATTGCCGATGTGGATGGCTTCGTAGCACAGGCTAAACCATCTTTTTCACGTCGTACACTATCTGCTATTTCGGAAACAATGGGAAGAAAGCATAAATTATATGGCCTTACAAACGCAGATTTGGAAGTCTTCTTATATCTACATAAAAAATGTTACACGAATGGAATCATTCCAAATGTAACAATACATATGATGTGGGAAGATTACAAACTATATAAAGAAGAATTTGCTTACATACAGCATTCTCAATTCTATATTGCATTAAAGAAATTAAGTATACATAACATTATTACGATTGAAAATGAATTAGATGGCCGATATACAATTAAATTAACTCATTTTATGAATGAAGAAACTGAAAAGGCCAATGCATATGTTTATATTAGCCCCGTGGTATTTACGAAAGCTTTCTTTGGGCTATCTGTTGCATCTAAGAAGCTATTCTTAGATATTGCTATGCAACAGCACAGTGAAACTACACTAAAACGTTCCTTAGACAAACAAGATGAAAAAGGGAATAAAACTCATTTTGGTGGGATGTACCGCTTTTTACATAAAAAATATCCACATCAAATCCGCGCAGTTATGACAGAATTAACAACTGCATTACCATGTACAGGGACTCCACTATTCAAAATTTGTAAATTACAAAAAGGGGTTAAGAATAAAAAAAGATATACGACTCTATATCTATCCTTACATACGGATTTCTTATGTGCAAAAGAAACAGGAGAAGTACAGTATCGCGATCCATTCACACCAAAGCTTACTTATGCTCGTAAAGCTCGTTTTATCGAATCCGTACTACAAGAAATGAATATTGGTGAATTTACACAAGACATGAACAAGTTTATCCATGTACTTAAATATACATGCCATCGACAAATTCGAAGCGTAATTCATAGCTTACGTGACATGATAGATCGTAATGAAGAATATCCAAGCAAGTTAGTATATACACTGAAGAAATTATTAAATCAAACATCACAATATCAAATTCTTGATACAGCGGCTAAAGAAGGTATTTATCCTCTGATTACACAACATGTTCCAAAAGAACATAAAGAACAAGCTGTATTTGATTTCGGATTGCATTTCTCTATGTACTCTCTGCGAAACATCAAAAAGCTGTTCCGCAAAACGTATGAGTTACTAAACTACAAATTTGCTGTACCTGTTACAGAGGAATCGTATCACCGCAACTATCTAAAGTATCAAGAAGAAACGTTGTTTAGAAAGTACGCTTATGAACAAGGTACAAACCTAAACGCTTATATGGCTTTAGAAATAGAAATACGTGAACTCTTAAAGGCAAGAGGACATAAAGAGCGCTCTATTCCTAGTGATGTTCGGGAATTGTTCATTGAAAAGATAGATAGATTACCGAAAGAAAAGCTTCGCGTTATTGAAGTACCAGATAACTTTAATTTAATTACATTTATGCGTGCCTTTGAACAGTTAATACGCGCTGGTATCCCAGTAACAACAGCTGAGCAAGTACTGACAGCACTGAAAACGAACTAATCATAATCAGCTCTCTATTTTGAAAAAAATTCAAGATAGAGGGCTATTCGTGTTGATACGTTTATTTAAAAGAAAGTTACTCATTCTTCACAATAAGTAACTTTACTCGATTCTATTCATAATAGAGTCTTTTTTTATGCAATCATATACAAAAATAGTGAGATACCTATCTCAATTTCCACACATACTTTCATAAAAACATGTTATGAGTTGTCTAAATACATTCAAATATCTACAAGAAATCATAAGAAAAAAATTAAGTTTCGTGGATAAGTAGATAAATAACACATAATGTGAGTAATTTAGTGCAATTATCATTGATATAAATAGCTTATACGCCTTCATCTATCAAAAATCATCAATATTAATGTGAGTTATGTGCTAGATCTTAATAATGTTGATTAATTAACACATAATGTGAATCTTTTGTGGGTAAATACAATAAGATTGTGGAGATTCAGTGAATTCACATGAAATTTTACGATTGAATAAATATGTTTAACAATGTATCAATTTGTTTCATTTTTTATGTAGGAATACTAAATTTCATTTATGATTATTTGTAGATTTCAAATCATAATATTGCCTATTTTTCCGTTGTGAGATTCTACCATTTATGATTTTTTACGTAATGAGATGTTAAAAGTCTATGTTACAGTAAGGATATACATACATTTGCCGGTCCTATATAAGTTTTATCTTTATATTTTTAATATATATAAGATATATATTTATATTAGATTTTATTAACTACTCTTCAATTACATTGTTACTAAAATAACTGAAAAGATTTATTTACAATTTTTGATTTTACTTTCGAACCACTTATAAAAGGAATAAATTGGGAGCCAATATTTTTTAATCAGGTATATAACTGATTAAAAAAATCATACAATAAAAAAGAGGAGCACATGCTACCAACATGTGCTCCTCTTTTGATAACTGCTACCGTCAAGTGGTCTCTATCAATTATCATTTATTTTTAAGAAAACCACCCTTTTTCTGCTTGCGACGGCGGAAGAAAGGGTGGTTTTCTTGTTATTAGCACAGTTTCAAAGAATTTAAGATTTTTGTCGAATGTCATTCCAAAATAGGAATGACATATTTTTTTTGGGACAAATTCGAAAATCCGTATCATTATCATATGTATTTAGTGTATCTAGAAATCTATATGGATGGTGAAGACATATGAGTCAATATCAAATGCTGTATAGTACACCTTATCTGTATTCTTCTCGAACATTGAATCAAATGTACAAAGCTAATAAAAATGAAGAAAACATATGCGCTATACAAGAGCATATGTTACGTCACGAAGTATACCTGGACCAACAATACCGAGGTTACTATTATTTAAGTCAAAAAATTGAGGAGGAGTTATACGGCGAAGAACATGCATTGTCATGGAATGAGCTACTGGATGATTATCAACTTTATAGAGATCGGAAGGGGAATTTATCTATCAAACAGAAAGGATGAGATAAACATGACAATCATTGGAGAGCTAGGGATTGTATATGGCGTGACCGGAGCTTCAGTTTTAGGAATAAAATTGCTGAAGAAGAAAGGGCTTTATCTTCCAGGTTGGTTGCTACGTGCGGGTCTTAAATGCTTGTTGATTGGGAGTGTTTGGTACGTTCTAATGGATATACTAGATGTGTTTCTACGTTAGTATTACATCTGGTAGTTGAAAGTAATTATAATAGCGCATCTTAAACAGCTTTTTCTAAGCTTCCATACAGGCTCAACTACCTTAAGGAGGTATGGAGGGAATGTTGTCACTTTTATTAATCCCAGCAACCTTTATAACTGTAGCTTATTTTTATCAAAGTAACGGAATGAGTGATAAGAAAAAAATTGCAACGTTTTTTGAAATTACAAAGATATGTGTTCAACATAAAGGTGAATTACAATACCCCATTTTTATAAAGGAAATTAAAGATGATATAAGTATGAATTATGTTTACAAGTTACCACTTGGTGTACCTAGTCAACTTATCCAAAAGTTAGCTGAAATATTAGAAGAAGGCCTATATAAACCTGTTAAAATATCGTTTCACCAAAGAGAGCTTCATATTCGAGTATTTAGCCAACAAATACCTGAAATGTGGAATTGGTCTAAGGATCTATTAAAAGAGCATACATGGAGCGTTATGGTGGGGAAAGCGTTAGATAAATATGTATATCATGACTTTGAGAAGACACCTCATATGTGTGTAAGTGGAATGACTCGTTTTGGAAAGACAGTATTCTTAAAAAATGTGATGACAAGTTTAATTTTACAACAATCTCAACACGTGAAATTTTTTATTGTTGATCTGAAAGAAGGGCTAGAATTTAGTCCTTATGAAGATCTATTCCAAGTTGTAGAAGTAGCTGAAAACCCGGAACGGGCGTTAGAGATGTTGGGGAGAGTACGCGAAAAGATGATAAAACAGATTGAAATGATGAAGAAGTCCTATTTTACCAATATCATAGACACATCAATTAGAGAACGTTGCTTCATCATAGTAGATGAAGGGGCAAATCTTTGTCCGACACAAGGATTACCTAAAAAACAACGTGATGTATTATTCATGTGTCAGGAGATGCTATCTGAAATCGCAAGAATCGGAGGTGGTTTAGGATTCCGGCTCATATTTTGTACGCAATATCCAACCTCTGATACATTGCCAAGACAAATTAAACAAAATGCTGATGCGAAAATAGGCTTTCGATTACCAACGACGGTCGCTTCACAAGTTGCTTTGGATGAATCAGGACTCGAGGATTTGCCGTCTCTTCCAGGAAGAGCATTGTTTAAAACAGATCGTACAGAGGAAATCCAGGTACCTTATTTAAAGGATACAGACATGTGGAAGTTACTGAAGAAATACAAGGTGGTGAAACAAAATGAGGCATCAAACGCTCAAACAGAAAGCGAGACAAATCGAGATTTTATCTACTTTGAGTAAGTTAGATTTTGCAACCAGGAGGCAATTGCAAGCCATCCACTGCCTAGGAAGTATTCGAAATGCAAATCGTGTATTAAAGGATCTGACTCCGTATTGTCATATTACTAAAATAGCTCGTGAGCATGTATATTATTTAAATAAAAAAGGACGTGATTTATTAGGAATTACAAGAGAAGTAAAGAAAAGTGGTCAATTACAACACATATTAATGAGAAACGAAGGCTGGATGTGGCTTGGATTTCCAGAATGGAAAACAGAAAGATCTATAGAGTTTTCATTCAATGGTCAACGGTATCAGATTATTCCTGACGCAACGTATTTTGAAAATAATGTTCCCCATTTCGTTGAAATAGATCGAATGCAACATATGAAGGCAAACGAACATAAAATACAGTTATATGGCCATATAACAGATATCTACAAAAGACAGAATGCTATTGTTCCGGTAATTAACTTTTTCACATTATCAGACTATCGGCAATCCAAATTAGAACAATATGCTGTAAAACAAAATGTGTTTATGAGAACTTTTATAATGCACGATATATTTTAAACTACATCCAAAAGTCATCATGGTGGATTTCTTTATGAGTCATTCTCTTCAGCGCTTTAATAATCTTTTGTCCATTCTTAAATGAAGGATAAAAAGTATTTGCTCGACACAATTTACTAATCGTTCCTTCACTTACACCGGAGTTTTGAGCTAAATCTACTTGTTTAATATCATGATTGTCTAAAAATTTACCTAAATTAGATCTAGGCTTTTTAAACCAAGACATACGTTTCACCTCAATTATTTGATTTTATTAGAAGCATGTCCAATTCTTTAGTTTTCTAAACTTTAGATAAGTGAATAATTTTGTTGGATACGGCATATAGTTTAAAAGAGAACGGGATAAAAAAATATGTAATAATTTTGAGGAATCTAGCATTCATAGTAATAGCTACAAGTTGCTGATACACTATTCTAATGGCAACTTGTTGCAAAAGGTATTCCTATAAAATTAAAAGCTTAAACCCATTGGTACACAAGGGTTTAGGCTTTTCTTAATTTATGGAGTAATGAAAACGAGTTTAATAAATTAAGAGATACTATATTTTTCAGTAGTCGAATATTGAAGAAGTATATATACAATTTCACGTACCACAATGATAATAAATAAATATTTTCTAAATGGTTATATAACGCAAAACAATAGGTTTATAACGAGAATAAACGTTCTGTTTTTGGAGGGTAAAACGATGTTTGATTACTCAAAATGCATGAATCGAATGATTTCTTGCATAGACCTTTGTTCATTTTTTGCCAGTTGTGCATGTGTTATGAGAGGTTTAGATCCACTGAAAGTCAAATTAGCTGTCGTTGGTGATGTGAATAGAAATGGATTTATTGTGTTGGCTGCAACTCCTGAACTTGAAAAATTAGGTATTTCCACAGCAACCAGATTATACGAAATACCAAGAGATACAAATATAATTGTCGTAAATGCAACAATGAGAAGATATGTTGAAATTTCAAATCAAATCACAGAAATTTACACGAAGTATGTAGCGTTAGAGAATCTACATTTTTAATCAATAGATAAGTGCTTTCTAGACATGCAACAAACGGCTCATCTTTTCGGACGGGATCCAATTGTAATTGCTAAAAGGATTCAAAGAGAAATATATGATACAACTGGCATAACCGCATCTATTGGAATTGGACCGAATTTGTTTCTTTCAAAAATTGCTCTAGACGTGGAAAGTAAACATTCAAATTCTAGGATTGCTATGTGGTCATACGAGGATGTTTCGAAAAAGTTATGGGAAATCGGAACGGCTACTGAAGAGACGTTGCATGGAATGGGACTATTTTCCTTGAAGGATGTTGCAAAAACACCTAAAGAGCTTCTAATAAAGCGATTTGGCAAAGTAAAACGTGAAGAGTCATATCGCTTCTCATATGGTATTGATGAGAGCCGGATTGCTAATAAATACATTCTGAAAAGCACTTCTATTACAGAATTTACGATACGGGAAAGCCCACGCAGGACTTTAGTCCGTCTTTAGACGTGGGATGCAAGTATCGTTTTTGCGTAGCAAAACAAGGTATACTTTATTCATAGTCATGCAAAAGACTCTAAAACGACTGTTCTCTGAAAACAGAATACATATGAGGTTGGGGTAGCAAATTCTTCTACTCCGTAAAATGTATTAAGTCGTCATGCAAAAGACGTAAAAACATTTGAGAACCAACAATCTGTACGGTATGGTCACAGTACCGTAGCCCACGAACCTATATGGTCTGTTGTGGGAGTGGTGATGGCACACCGCAATCTTGCACGTCAGCGATACCAGAAATGGACTTCGCCTTTGGTAGCAAGAATCCCACTGACGTTAGTCAGCTGGCCCCTTTAGGGGTGGGAGTGTCAAAAAAGGGCAAATATTATTAGAAGACTGTTTTAGCCCCAACAAATTAAAAATGCTTCTTCTAGAACAAATAGAAGAAACCTGTTTTCGCAAAGCTTTTGCCATGATATATAATTATAATAGTAATTTTCGTATTTTTTTTGTACTGAGACCGGTGAATTTTGCAATATCTTCTAATGGCATTCCTTTTTTATGCATACCACGAATTAATTGGATTTTTCCTTGTTCAATACCTTCTTCTAATCCTTCTTCTCGTGCATGAGCTATTTTACTTGTTCATCTAGAAGTATTTTCTCACGAGCTTCATAACCGCTTCAAAAGGTATTTATTTTATAGAAGTACTTCAAATATGAAGTTTTTAATGTTTTGAAGCAATGTTTTTCATAGATATCTACCTCCTTCAAAAGGTGTACCTTTTGATATACATTTATGGATAAAAATAACCAAAATAAATAAGGGGATATTTTAAAAATTCCTTTTATTCCAGATGTATTGACAGAATATTTAATCGTATTTATAATAATTAAATATAAAGATATAAAATTGTTAGTGAGGGATAAATATGTTTACAAATAAAAAAGTGATTCGAATTGGTTTAGGTTTATATATCTTTTTATCTGTAATTCAATTTACTATTGGCTACATTAAAGGGTATACAGGTAATGCATTGTTAATTTCTGGAACATGGAAAACTGTGTTATTAGATGCTCCTGAAGGTATACTTGTTATTTTAGGTGCAATTGCTTTATATCAATGTACGAAAAAATTACCAGAAAAAACGGCATCTATGTAGATGCCGTTTTTTCTGATTTGCTACGGGTAATTGTAGTTATGTAAGCTAGATGTGTATATGCATTGGTTTGGGAAACTTTTTTAGTTTAAATTATAAGGAGTAAGGTGAAGATGGTTATAAGGAAAGGAAGGTAGAGTCAAGATGCTATTTAATATTCTAATTGCATTTGTGTTACCTTGGGCTGTTGGAATTCTTCACCTTTACAAAAAAGAGAGAAGAATTATACCTCTGATTGGCTCATTTTTTTGTGTCGTTGCTTTTGTCGTAAATGAATTCGGCTTTTTTTGTGGTTTTTGGAGAATTACTCCTTTCCTTGATCAAAAAACCTTGTCTGCCTTACCTTTTAATATAGGTCTTTATCCGATTTTGGCAAGTTACTTGATATTCTTTATAAAGAAAACCAAAAGACCTTATTTGATGGTCTTTTTCATATCGCTATTTACTACTCTTCTTGAAATGACATTAGTTTTAAGTGGGAAAATCGTATATGGTAACGGCTGGAATATTATTTGGACATTTTTCTCCTATATCATCCCTTTTATGTGGGTGTACTGGTATTATCTCTATTTAAGAAAGTTAGAAGTCATGAGCTAAATCCTGAAGGCAACATAATAGAATTCGAATGTTTTTGATTGTCGATAACGAGATTTATGTGAACTAGTAATATGCACCCTTACCTTGTTTATTTACAGTATTTTGAATGTATACTCTTGTTAGCGGTTTTGGAAAAAATAAGTAATTTGCTATAAATTCAATAAAATCAATAAAACGAATGTAAACTAAGGGCTATTAGTTTACATTCGATATTTGAAACATTTACAACTAAATTTGTAATAAATTTCTCAATATAGATATACTTATTAATTATGGTTTGACGGTCAAAATTAACAAAAATTAAAGTATAATAAAAATATGATGGTTATCACTTATGTTTACTCCTTGTGCTGAAGATAAGATCGTATTCTCCGATCTTATCTTTTTTTGTTTGTAGAAATTTAATGCAAAAAAATAGAATCCTTGTGATAAGGATTCTGCAACAGGGAATAACAAAAATATAAATAATAAAAAGAATTAATTATATTATATATATTCATTTCAAGTTCAGCTCTGTCTTGGGTAGCACCTGATACCTTTTCTCCATATATAATGCCCATTCCAATTTCCTTCATTTTCTGTAATTGTCTCTTTGGGTTTTGATCAACAAAACTTACTCGAGCATAACCTATTTTTCTCATATTCTACTCTCCTATTCTGAAACAAGTTATATGGGACACCTTGAAGTACCGTTAGACCAGGTTCAATAAAACATCCCAATAGGGTTTACTTTTTAGGACACTCCTATCCTACTAAAGTAAACACTCGTGTGATTTGTGGATTTGAAATAAAGTTTAATCGTTTATAACAAAGTTTAACCGTTTTGAAAAAAGATTAACTGTTTATAAAAAAGATGCACCGTTTTATCCCCTTGGATTTACTTATCTATGGGGATATTTTTATTAAGAAAAGAAATAAAATATATGAATTGAATATAAAAACATTTTGATTCTTTAAAAACATTCCATAATTTAGTATTATTTATATATGGAATATTTTGTTTGTACGAAAGGGGTAACTTGATGTTTTTACAAAAATATAAGGGTTTGATTCTAGGAATAGTTGGTGCTGTTATAGGGGTAATATCCTGGGTTTATCTTAAAGATTTAGATTATATATATAGGGCGTGTCTTAAGTTGTTTTCTGTAACATTAATAATTATAGGATGGGTTATTGCCTGTAATTCGAACCATTTCTATAAAAAAAAGGAGAATAATAACGTATAGGTGTTACTATTCCAAAATTTTTTATACGTTTTATTAATCAGAGAATCATATAGTAAGATTAATATGTGTAATTTTAATCAAACATTTTTATAAAAACCAATCTTAAATCTACTGAAAAAGAAACTATTTTGATTAATCTTTTTTCAAATTAGATTCTTTTTATATTCCTTAGGGTAAGGGCGGGGGTAGATATTTTTAATCATATTTTATTTTAAAACTACATAAATCCGGTATTTATATCAACTCAAAAAAAATAAGTCAAAATTAAATAAGGAGAAATTTATAATGTTTATTAATGTTTTGTTAGGTATTGTAGTTATTTGTATAGTGGTTTTTGTTATTGTGTTTATGCTAGCGAGGAAGGATATGAATAAAACGGATCCACAATATATTTTGTCGTATATTAAAGAAAACGCACAGAAGAATACATGTGCATTAATTATAAAAAAAAATGGTGAAATTCTATGTTCTATTAATGAAGATAAGAGGTTACCGTTAGCAAGTATGGTTAAATTAATAATTGCTATTGAATTTGCTAAACAAAGTGCTAACGGGATCATTAATGAAAACGAATATATTTCTTTAAGCGAATTAAAGAAATATTATATCAAAAACACAGATGGTGGCGCACATCCAAAATGGGAACAGGATATGATACAAAATAATCAGATTAAAAATGATTGTGTAACTTTACAGAATATAGCAAAGGGAATGTTACAATATAGTTCGAATGCGAATACAGAATATTTAATAAATATACTCGGAATTGAAAATATTAATCAAAATATAAAGGAATTAGGCCTTAAACAACATGAAGAAGTATATCCATTTGTGTCAGCTTTATATATTCCAGGATTCTTGCAGGAGAAATTTAATTTAAGTAAGAAGGAATTAGTAAAACATCTAAATAATCTCTCTCAAGAAGAATATAAGAAGTATGCGTTCAAAATAAATGAATTAATGAAAAATGAACATCAGCTGCCGAATTTGAATATGTTTTCACTAGACTTGCAAAAGAATTGGTCAAATCGTTTGACATCAGCAGCAGCTTCTGACTATATCTCTTTGCTAGAAAGAATTAATTCCAAAAATCATTATGATGAATTAGTGCATCAAAAATTGGACAAAATTCTAGAGACTGTAATAGAAAATGAACATAATAAAAAATGGTTATTACATGCAGGACAAAAGGGTGGTTCTACTGCATTTGTTTTAACTAATGGCTTATATGCAACAAATAAAAAAGGCGATTCATTTGAAATTGTATTTATGGCAAACGAGTTAAATAGAATTGATGCTTTTAAGTTACGTAAGAATCTAAATGAATTTAATTTAAAAACATTAAAAAATGAAGAATTTAGGGGAAAGATAAAGATGGAATTGTCATGATAAAAGAGAAATTTGCATTCTATGTGCTATAGCCGTTTAGAATAGAAAGCACCTGACTTCTCTTGTCCGAGAATCTAAAAATAATGAGCCCATATTTTAAAGTGACAATAAAGTTTCTATAGTGTTTAAAGAAAAGAATGGATTATATGCTATATATAAACGGTTATAATAGATATGTTCATGAGTTTTGATCAATCTTTTTTATAAAAACTAAATGCAGATTTCTAACAAAAGACTCCATTTTGATTAATCTTTTTTTCAAAATGGAGTCTTCTTATTTACCATATAATATGTATTTGTGGAGATTTTTTGATTAAACTTTATTTCAAATCAACATTGAAAAAAGATTAATTGTTTATAAAAAAGTTGCACCGTTTCAATTCCTTTTTATTTCGCTCTTTATGTGATATATTTATCACACGAAGAGCGAAATATATCACAAAGGAGATCTTATATGAAGAACAAATTAGCTTACTTAGGGTTTATTGGTTTTTTAGGGTTTTTGGCACCTTTCTCATTCTTAAGTGAAAATTCGTTTTCGCCTTACTACTATTTCCTTTTCTTTTTCTTCTTTTTATACGCAAAAGTTATACCAGATGAGCTTTTTATACTGCATGTTCGCATGGCCGCTACAAGGGCATTTTTTGTAACACTAGTATCTGGTAGTATACTACTCTTAAGTGTTTCTATTTTTGAAAATGTACATGTAATTCGTTTATTTGTTGCACTTTCAACTTTAATACCGTTAGGAACTTTTCTAATTAATTTAGAAATATTTGAACGTAGAGAAAAGAAAGGGATGCAGGATGACGCTGATTACTCGGATGAAAGAATATAGGATAAAGTTAAATATGTCCCAAGAAGATTTAGCTAATAAGGTTGGAGTTAGAAGAGAAACCATTGGTAATCTCGAAAACGGAAAATATAATCCTTCATTAAAATTGGCTTACGATATTGCAAAAGTTTTAAAAGCACCCATTGAAGTGTTATTTTACTTTGAAGACTAGTTTAATTCTAGTACAAGTAAGTAAACTTTTGTAATAGATATGTCCATGAGTTTTGATCCATCTTTTTTATAAAAACTAAATCAGTCCTTATAGCTAAAGAAACCATTTTGACCAACCTTTGTTCAAAATGGTTTCTTTTTATGTATTGCTAAATTGAGCTTCCATCAACATTTATAATTAAACTTTATTTCAAAGCTACATATATAACTTAAATATGTTTATGGAAGTAAAAAATTTACAAAGCACTCCTGAAGTTGTTATAAATAGAATTGGTAACTAAATCTCTTTTTAATCTTATTGAACAACAGTGTGCTTTTTTTCTTTGTTAATAATGTTGGAACGATCTTCAAGAATCGGGCGCTTTAATTGAGCAAGAATCACAAAAATCATCAAATTTTTTTATAAAAGGATGATTCAATTGAATATAGAAAAAACGTGTTTTAATCGATCTTTTTTCAAAGCACGCTTTTTCTACTTGCTCTTTTATCAGGGAGTATTAAGTTAATTTAACCGAACTTTATTCCAAATCTACACGATGCTAATCTCGATAAAATGAATAGCTTTCTTATGCAGAATGAGTTTCTTTTTTCACTACTTTTTATATTGAACGGCATAAATATATTTAGATGTTAAAATATATTGTTTGTTGATATAGACTAATTCATGTTTTGAATTGTAAACATGTTGCGTTACTTCTAATATAGGCGTCCCTAATGAACAATTTAACAATTCAGCAATTTCTTTCGTTGAAAAGATAATTTGAAAATAATCTTCAAAAATTTGTAATTTAGTGTGTAGTTCTCTTTCTAATTGCTCTAAAAGTGAATCTTGTAAATTTGTTAAAAAAGCATAGTTGGTTGGTAAATAATCAACTTCTAAAATGCAAGGTGTTTCATCTACTTTTCGCACTCTTTTTATTAAAAGTATTTCGTTCTTTCTATCTTTCAGTTCAGCAAAAAGTTCATTATGCACCGCTTCATTGTGAAAAGCAATGATTTCTGTTGAAGGAATTCTGCCCATTTTTTTACATGTTTCAGTAAAACTTCCACCGGTTAGGACATTTTCTGTGTGAACAACATTATTTACGAATGTCCCTTTTCCTCGTTTTTTAATCAAAATATCTTGATCCACAAGTTTTTGTAGCACGCTCCTTACAGTTACGCGACTAACATTATATGTTTTTCCTAGTTGTGTTTCAGAAGGAATCTTTTCTCCAGGTTTATATTCACCCTCTTGAATTTTTTTTTGAAGAATTGCATAAAGTTGCTCTTGTAAAGTGAGAGCATTCAATTGATTTAAGTTTTCCATTCCAATTCCCACCTTGATTTCATTATTATTCAGAAATTTCATTATAGATGAAAAAGTTGATATTAACCATTGACAGCGCTACCAATGTTGTATTAACCTATACTTATATAATACAACATAATACAAGTTTGAGGAAGGTGTTAAAGATGGAGCGTAAAATTGTGATTGCTTCACACGGAAATTATTCACAGGGTTTAGCACATGCCGGCAATATGATATGTGGTGATCTTCCTTATGAATTGGAAGCGTTTACTTTACTTCCGGGAATGTCTGCGAATGATTTTGTGGAGAAACTTGAAAAAGAAATATTATCAGACGTGAGTGCAGAAAAAGAATATGTTATTTTGACGGATTTGTTTGGTGCGAGTGTTTGTAGTGCGATGTGCCAATTATTGAAATATGAAAATGTAAAGGTTTTCGCTGGTGCGAATTTAAATTTATTGTTGATGATTTGTATCGAGTATACGCAAAAAATCGGAGAGAAAGAAGCACATGAAATTGTAGAAATGGCACGAGAAGGTATCCGTTATGTTCAATTAGATCCTGTAATCGAAGAAGAATTCTAATTATGTGGAGGAAATTATGAGAGATAGAAACTTTTTAGATATGTTTCAACAGAAAAAGGTTATCCTTGGCATGCTACATTTGAAAGGAACCTCAGCGAATGATGTAATAGAAAGATTGAAGAGGGAACTAGACATTTATGTAAATAATGGATTGGATGCTGTCATTATCGAGAATTACTTTGGTACGTATAAAAATTTAGAACAAGGATTGGAATATATAGAAAAATGCAAATTGCCTATTCCTTATGGTGTAAATTGTTTAAATGTCGATCAAATGGGATTTGAATTAGCTAAAGGATATGCAGCAAATTTTGTACAACTAGACTCTGTTGTTGGACATGTACAACCTAGAGATGAGGAAACGTTAGACGCTTTTTTTGCTAAATGGAAGCAAGATTATTCAGGATATATTTTAGGCGGAGTACGTTTTAAATATCAACCAGTACTATCAAAAAATACTGTAGAACAAGATTTAATAATTGCACAAGATCGTTGTGAAGCAATTTGTGTTACGGGAGAAGCAACTGGGCAAGAAACTTCAACCGAAAAAATTATCAAATTTAGAAATGCTCTAGGCAGCTTGCCACTAATTATTGGTGCGGGGGTTACTCCTGAAAATATGAAAGAACAGTTTAAATATGCAGATGGCGCAATTATCGGCAGCTATTTTAAAGAAAAACATATAGCAGAAGAAGAAGTTTCAATTAAAAATGTCAAAGCAGTAGTACAAACAGTAAACGATATACGGAGGGACTTAAATGATTAAGTTAGTCAGAGTAGATCATCGATTATTACATGGACAAGTCGTATTTTCATGGACAAAAGTATTGGGAACAGATTGTATTTTGATTGCGAATGACGCAGTTGCGAAAGATTCTTTACGCATGTCAGCTTTACGTATGGCAAAACCCGAAGGAATAAAATTGGTAATGAAGAGTATTGAGGATTCTATAACAGCTTTAAATAGTGGGGTAACAGACAAATATAAATTATTGATTCTTGTAGAATCTGTTGAAGATGCGTATCGATTATCTGAAAAAGTAGATGTAATAAAAATGATTAATTTAGGTGGTGCAAAATTAATCGAAAACAAACGACAAATTTCTAAAGCTTTTTCAGTTTCTGAAAAGGACTGTGAGTTACTACGTAAAATGAATGATAAAGGAATTCGACTGGAAATTCAAATGGTACCTGATGAGCCCGCTAAAGATGTGATGGATTTAATTTAAAAAGGAGGCGCGTGGCATGTTGACACAAACGTTGCTTATCTTTTTAGTAGCGGTTTTAGGTTATTTAAACAGTTTTTTCGGTAGTATTATGATTAATCGACCAATTGTAATGGGAATGTTAGTGGGGCTTGTTTTAGGAGATTTGACAACAGGGATTATAGTAGGGGCTTCTTTAGAGTTGGTTTGGTTAGGAGTGATGGCTATAGGAGCAAGTAACCCACCAGATATGGTTTCGGGGTCTATTATTGGAACATCGTATGTGATTTTGACACATTCTAGTATAGCAACAGCAGTAGCATTAGCTGTTCCAATTTCAATGTTAATGCAAATGTTATGGAATGTATTAATGATTGTTTGGATTCCGTTATTGGTTGCAAAGGCAGACAAATATGCGAAAGAGGCGAATTATAGAGGAATTGATCGCATGCATTACATAGCTGTTTTTAGTCAGGCAGTGTTGTTAGCTGGGTTGACTTCTACCGGATTCTATTTTGGTTCAAAAGCTATTCAGTCTTTTGTAGACACAATACCTGATTTTGTTAATTCGGGCTTAAATTATGCAATGGGTATTATTCCAGCAATTGGATTTGCATTGTTAGTTAAGATGATTGTGAACAAAAAAACGGCTTGTTTCTTATTTTTGGGATTCTTATTAGTTGCATATTTAAAAATAAGTGTACTTGGCGTAACAGCATTTGCTTGTGTATTAACTGCTATTTTGCTGTTCAATACAGGACATTCATCTTCAAATAATCATGTTCAGGAGGTTATTGATGATAATGAATTCTAATTCAGAAAAGTTAACGAAAAAAGAAATACGTAGAGTCATTTGGCGTTCTTGTCAATTAGATGCTTCTTGGAATTTTGAACGCCAACAGAATTTAGGATATTCTTATGCAATGGTGCCAATTATTAAACGTTTGTATAAGAATGATTCGAAAAAAGCGCAAACTGCATTAAAAAGAAGTCTTGATTTTATGGCCATTACTCCGCAAGTATCACCGTTATTAATGGGGATTAATGCAGCGATGGAAGAAGAAAACGCAAATAATCCAGAATTTGATGATTCCGCCATTACAGCAGTGAAAACATCGCTAATGGGACCACTAGCAGGAATTGGTGATTCACTAATTGTCGGAACGTTACGGATTATTGCGACTGGTGTAGCCATTGGGTTTGCATCAAAAGGAAATATAATCGGTCCAATTTTATTCTTGTTATTATACAATGTGCCAGGTTTTTTACTTCGTTATTATGGTTTAACTTTTGGTTATAAATATGGGGCTTATTTTATTACAAATGCCGAAAAAACAGGCATTATGGATAAAGTCACATATGCGGCGAGTGTTGTTGGTTTGACAGCAATAGGAGGTATGATCGCAAGTTATGTTCAATTAGATTTATCCGGAATTATGATAGGTAGTGGGAAATTTGCGGAACCATTGACGAAATACTTGGATATGATTATGCCGGGACTCGTCCCTTTAGCTGTATTTGGAATAATGTATTGGTTGATTGGTAAGAAAATAAAAACGTCAAATTTGTTGTTGGGCACTGTTTTTGTATGTCTTTTTATTAGTTTTTTGATTAGCTTATTTTAAAGAAAAATCCTAAAGTAGTATTATCCTCTTTATGTAGATAGTATAAAAAACCATCTATTCATGATGAAATACAGATAGTTGGAGGGCATAGCCATCAAGTTAAGGCTATGTATAAATTTCACTAAAAACAGCTACCCTTACATGGAGTATCCATGTAAGGGTAGCTGTTTTTATGTCTTCAATAGAAAAATAGAGGCCACATGGTTATTCCATTAAAGGGCGCGATTGTGGAGCAACATAGATAGGAAATGATCAAACTTTTTTATAAAAGGATGATTCAATTGAATATAGAAAAAGTGCGTATTGATCAATCTTTTTCTAAACACGCTTTTTCCATTTGCCTCTTTTATCAAGGTTTATTAGGTTAATTTAATCAAACTTTATTCCAAGGCTACATAAAATGCAAAATTTTAGTTAGCAAACGAGAAATAAATACTTCATTATTGATTCTGCTATATTTAAAAGTTTCTATTCTAATACAATAAGAAAAGCAAAAAGAACTTGTAGGAATCCTACAAGTTCTTTTTAGTTTCAGGTGAATATACAAGACAAACAAACTATCATCATAGCAACTACAGGGGTAATGCTTTGACAAATTAATTATATAACAAATATTAACATCTATAGATTTTAATTTCGGAAATTATGTGAATTAATAAAATAAAGCGGTTTATCACTTTCTCTTCCTAAAAAATCCATTTAGTTATTTCGTATAAATAACTTCAAATTAATATCTACATCATAATAAATTAGTGAAAATATAAATGTAGGTTAATATAGAAGAATGGGGGATTCTTACAGAAAAGAATATATCTATATTCAGTAATGATTTATACATGCAAAATAAAAGCATAGTTATGTTCACATGTAAACTATAAAACAGATATTTGTTAACTATCTCCATTCTTTTGCTGGCTGAACCCCATCACCATCAAGCTAAGGAAAACGAGATACCCCAAAAACGAAAAGCTAACTTCTTATCAACTTATGTGAATAAGAAGCTTCATTAGTGGAATCTGAAGGAGGGGTATAGGTTTCTAGATAGATTGCCCGCTACTAGGCCTAATTTATTAAAAATACAGATTTTGTATTGTAAGAGAAATTATATTATCTATCTCATGTATCCAAAACACAATCCAAAATCCAGATACTGTAACATATGCTTTTTCATTTTTTTTATAATAAATCAAATAAGCATAATTATAAAGAATTCCTGTCACTGTAATACATATTATATAAGTTATCCCAAATGGATGATATAAACCAAACATTAATGCTGCAATTAAAATTATTAATAAATCATGTTCACGAATCCAGGGAATACAACGAAGAATCCAGAATAAAAAAACTTGGAAAATTAAAGTTTCTACTATAGGAGCCATAATTAAAACTGATACAATTTGAATATATATAGGTTCATTCTGAGAAGGATTACTTTGTATTTCTGGTAATAATAAAATAAATGGCCTGGTAATTAAATAGCTTAAAATTACCATAACTAATATAAATGATATTGGATGCAAATTCACAAAAAATTGATGTATTTTTTTTATCACTTATTATCTTTCCTTTTCAATTAAAATATAAAAATAATTAATACGAATCCTCTTTGTATTTTAAACTATTTATCATTATAAATATATAATTAAAAATACAAAGAGGATTCATACAAATTAATGAATCCTCTTTGTATTATTTATTACCATTTTCCATATGGAGCTCCATGTTTATATCGACTATCTGTTCGACCATAAGTACCATATGTTTTTTCGCGACAAGAATCATTATCCCAACACTGTTTTCCAGCTTTGATAATAGGACCAAAAATCCCTCTTGCTCCACCATTTGCTTGAAGTTCTTTTTCATTAAGGGGTACCGTCACATCGCCATCAAGCTAAGATTTTAAAGTACCCCCTAAACAAAAAATTGTGTTTTTTATAGCACCGAATTTCATTTTTATCGTTTTAGGGGCAACCTGTTCTGTAAGTTGATGGACGTGTGGTTGGACCTCTACATGGAATCCTACTGTCTTTGTTTTGATTTAGAAATTTCTAAATTAACTTTCTTTTTATTTGAAATTGTAATACAATCGAGTTAAATAAATTTAACTGGTTAAAAAAAGGATGATGCATAATGAAACAAAAAGCCATTTCCATTATCGAAACATATGAACAATTAAAAGTTATAAGCGATCCATTACGTACAAAAATGCTTATATACTTAGTCGAAAAGCCATATACAGGTCATCAACTTGCTCAGCTTTTAAATCTTTCTCGCGCAAAAATACTCTATCACCTCCGCGAACTAGAAAAACACAACATCATTCAATTAGTAAAAAAAGAAGAACAGGGAGGGAATATTTTAAAGTACTATCAGGCTGTTTCGCGTGGCTTTATTCCTGCAAATCACTTACTTCACTACATTGAATCGCAACAGGCAACAAGACAATCCTATTTAGAAGTATTACATCGTGCACAAACAAGAGTATTAACTGCTCCAGATACCTCATTCGATTTAACATCTTCCCATGTTGAAGATTGGCCAAGTATCTCGATGCAAACAGAATTCTCATTAACAGAAGAACAATTTATAAATTTTTTAAATCAGTATAGAAACCTTGTTAAAGAAACTTTAGCAGCTTCCACAGAAACTGATACTAATAAAAACTTTTATGTTACAATCACAGGTTTTGAAATTGATCAACTGCTCTTTAACGAAGATTTATAATTCATTATTTGTGGGGAGGAATATTCTTTGAGTGAGCCATTTATATCACAACAAGTTCAACCTAAGTATACAAGCATGTCATTATTTAAAAATCGTGCATTCTTATTTCTTTGGTTATCTAGTACCTCTTCTTTTCTTGCTCTTTCAACCTACCTATTTGCAGAGCAATGGTATGTTATTCGAGCTTTAGGTCAGGAATCAGCACTTGGGATTGTCATGATGGTAACTCTAATCCCGCGAGTCCTCCTAATGACTGTTGGAGGTGTATGGGCAGATCGCTTTAAACGTTCAAAAATTATGTTGGTTTCTAGCTTCACGCGTTTTTTATTGGTTTTTGTAATGATTACTTTATTACATTTACATCTATTAAATTTATGGTCGTTACTGTTTTTTGCACTACTATTTGGAATTCTGGATGCTTTCTTTTCACCAGCGAATCAGTCTCTTCTTCCTCTTCTAGTCCCAAAAGAGATGTTAACTCGATCTAATTCCTTTATTCAAACTTCCAATCAAGTTGCAATGTTTGCCGGACCAATGATAGGCGGCTGGATTATTACAGTTAGTTCTTTCTCGGTTTTATTTCTCTTCGTTGCTTGTTTTTTATTAATTACATCCGCTTTCACTTTATGTATTAAAGAAAAAAATTCTTTACCGTCTTCTAAGCAAGCATCTACCAGACAAGAGCTATTAGAAGGTTTTCAATATGTATGGAACATGCCTTTTTTAAAATCTATACTTTTTATTTTAATGACAATAAACGTCCTCTTCTTTGGCCCTTTACTTATGGGAATTCCATTATTAGCGAGCGAGGTATTACATGGAAAGGCAGTTGAGGTCAGTTTTTTACAAAGCTCTTATCAAGGAGGAATGCTAGGAGGCGCTTTATTGATTGGGCTTTTAAATATTAGGAAAAATAGAGGTCTTTCTATTCTAATACTTATTTCTTTTCTTGGTATTTTTCTTTCTCTCCTTGGTCAAATGTATGTTTTATGGCAAGGAATCCTTTTACTTGTGATGATGGGTTTCATGTCTTCTATGATTAATGTACCACTGGTGTCTATTATTCAAGAAAACAGTGAAACAGATAAGCTAGGGAGAGTTATGAGTTTCGTAAATGCCTCTTCGAACGGTTTAGTTCCGCTATCTTATGCTTTTGTATCTATATGCTTAACATTTGGCACTTCTATATCTAACATTCTACTATGTTGTGGCTTACTCATAACTATCTTATCCATTCTTTTCATAACAAAATATAAAATTGTACGTGATACAAATTAACTAAACAGTGCAGTATTTCTAGAAATTAAATGTTGGTTCAGGTTAAGCAGGTGGAGCAATGCTATTTATAAATGTACTAAAAATTTTTTCCGTATTGGGTGTACAGAGGTATCTTATTTTTATTGGAAATAAGTATATTATTCGGTATTAGGGTCCCACTATACATGCCCATCCACTTAAAATATAGGTTGATCCCCAAAACGAAAAAATAATCTAAATTCACATAAATAACTGTCAAGAGATAAAAATTTCGTTTTGGGGTATTTGCTTTTCTTAGCTTGATGGTGATGGGGTACCGTCAGCATTTTGGAAAAAAACCACGCTAAGATCATGCAAGATTTTATACAGTTTTTCGGCTAATCCAGTAACAAGCGAGAACCCTAAAACCCATGCCAGGATAGGAATGTATAAAAAGATGAATAGCGTTATAGAAAATAAAAAAGGGGATTCCTTGTGAGATTAGGATTCTGCCATGTCCTTGCTACCGATAATGGGACGTTATGTTAACTGAGCGTGTATGGAATATACATCCGAAAATCTAAGCGAATCGGTTCTTTCAAATGGTACAATGAGGAAAAAAGAAGTGAATGAATCATGACAAAAAGAACAGGTTGGATCTATCTCCAAATATGGAGGGGTTTGCTACGAAGGGGAAATAACAGAGGCTTACAATAAATAATATTAGGCTAAATAGTAGGTTTATTACGGAAGTATTCTTTGTATTTAACTATTACGTAAAAAATAACATTGAATTGGTGGTAATGATGATGGATATTACAATTAAAAAATTACATGCCGTGGATTTTGAAAAATTATTTGAATTTGAACTTGAGAACAGAACTTATTTTGAGGAAATGGTACCGAGTCGCGGGGATGATTACTATAACTTCGAGACATTCAAAAAAAGGAATAAAGCCCTGTTGGATGAACAATCTCAAGGGTTATCATATTTTTATTTAATTAAGAATAAAGATGGTTTAATTCTTGGAAGAATGAACTTAGTAGATATTGAAAAATCCCAAGGTTTAGGTCATATTGGTTATAGAGTGGGAAAAGCATATATCGGAAGAGGGATTGCTAAAATAGCATTGAAACTCTTATTAGAAGCCACAAGTAACTTAGGAATAAAACAGATTTCGGCGAAAACTACAGTGAATAATATAGCTTCCCAAAAAGTTTTGGAAAAAAACGGCTTTAAGTATATAGCAACAAGTGATGAAGAATTTAGTATGAATGGACAAATTTTATCTTTTGTTTATTATAACTGGGTGAAATAACATATGTCTTTCCTTCATTAAAGAGCGCTTTAATGAAGGAAAGATCACAAAAATGATCAAACTTTATTTCAAAGCTATAGTTACAAAAAGCAAAAGATTATGTGGATTCCTTATAAAAATAACTTCCAATAACGATAATTATGTAAATACGAAACTCCTTCAGCAAGCAAACTGAAGGAGTTTTTTTAGATACATTGAATACCGATAAGTGGTGTTATGGTAACCTTATTTAATCATTGATAGTTTTTTGCATATCATTAGCAATTAAATTTTTATCTTAACTAATTCTACAAACTTATTTACTTTTGATGGGCTTGAAAAATTGGTGAAGACAATAAGTTCATCTTTATAATTTATTATTAACTTTTTGATAAAAGGAACAGAAGAGTACTCTAAAATTAAAGAATTTGTATCATTAATGTTTGAAATACTACTATATTCATACTCCCATTTAAGTCCTTTTCCAAACATGTAATCAGCACAAAACAACAATTTTTTATTTGTAACAGCTAAGACTCCAGATCTACTAATGTAATGCAGATCTATTGTACAATAAATTGTAGAAAGGATTTCTTCGTTGTTTTTTAGATGTTTTTTTATCGTTTCCAAGTTTGCTTTCATTGTTATACTCCTGTTTTTATTCATTTAATTTTAATATTACATATTTCGAATTATATATTATTAGAGTAAATTCTGTATATAAAATTTAAATACAAGTACAAAAGAAACTAAAATCTTTAAATTGGAGAACTATCCTTCTTGGTTATGTGTGTTCTAATCTCTTTTTTATCATATTTTGAATGTATACTTTAATTATTAATTTTGAGGATATCGGGGGATTTGGTTTAAAGTCAATATTTTAGGGAATTTGAAAGTAAACTAATATCTAAAAGTTTACTTTCAGTTTTTAGGTCTAAGGAAAGGGGAACTAGAAGGGGATAGCCCCCTTTGCTAGACCTCCTCACTCCAGCCATTACCTTATACCCAAAAACAGGGTGAAAACCTTTGTTTTTAGTGAATCTATATTACATTTTCAATGAAAATAAACAAAGTCTATTTCTTATAAAAATTTTGTTTCATTAAGGAAATAAAATATACTAAACTATAAATCAATTTATAGAATGAGGTATAAACCATTGAATAAACGACATATTTTTATAGGTGCTGCAATGAGCAGTATTTTATTATTATCTGCATGTGGTAATTCAGATAATATTGCTACATCAAAATCAGGAAATTTGACTAAAGAAGAATTTAATAAAGATTTGAAAGAGACAGCAGGAAAAGTTGTTCTACAACAAGCAATGTTAGACAAGATTTTATTAGATAAATATAAAGTTTCAGATGATGAGGCAAAGAAAAAAGTTGAAGAATTAAAAAAACAAATGGGTGATAATTTTAAAGCCTATTTAACACAAACTGGTGCTAAAGATGAAGATGATCTTAAAAAAAAAATTAAAACGCAAATAGCGTTTGAAAAAGCTGTTAAAGCTTCAGTTACGGAAAAAGAGATAAAAAATCTTTATAAGCCAAAATTAAAAGCAAGTCATATTTTAGTAAAAGATGAAAAAACGGCGAAAGAAATAAAAGAAAAATTAAATAATGGAGAAGATTTTGCAGCATTAGCAAAACAATATTCGGAGGATCCTGGTTCAAAAGAAAAAGGTGGAGAATTACCTGAATTTGGTCCAGGTCAAATGGATCCTAAATTTGAAGAAGCCGCTTATAAATTAGAAGCTGGACAAGTAAGTGATCCAATAAAATCTTCTTATGGTTACCATGTTATTAAATTAACAGAGAAAAAAGAGTTAAAACCTTTTGATCAGGAAAAAGATAATATTCGTAAGGAATTGGAACAGAAACGTTTAAAAGATCAACAATGGCAACAACAATTTTTCAAAGATTTATTTAAGGAAGCAGATATAAAAATAACAGATAAAGATTTAAAAGATACTTTTAAAGAATTTGAAAAATAAGGATATGTACAAAAAAAGAACCTATTAGGTTCTTTTTTTGTACATATCCTTAAACTAATGAAATAAAATCTACTTAATTACTTTAAAAATAAGTAGGATTGCTTATTTCTTTTTGAGTATAACATGTTATATCTGGATTATGTGTTTGTATAAAAGCTAGCTATGTCATTGTCATATTTATGGGTTCTGGTGCAAAAAATCTCTTAAACTTGGACATACTGATACTATCAATCTAGAAAAGGGATGGTATTCAGTGTGAATAAGCAAAATTCGTTCAAATGGAAGCACTATCAGCCTGATATTATTTTGCTAACAGTAAGATGGTACCTACGGTACAATCTAAGTTTTCGTGATTTAGTGGAAATGATGGAGGAGCGAGGTCTGTCCATTGCTCACACTACCATCATGCGATGGGTACATCAATATAGCCCTGAGTTAGACAAACGAGTTCGACGCTATTTAAAGAAAATCAATGATTCTTGGAGAGTCGATGAGACATATGTAAAAGTCAAAGGGAAATGGACGTACCTGTATCGTGCTGTGGATTCTGAAGGAAATACCATCGATTTTTATCTGAGCAAAACACGGGACCAAAAGGCTGCAAAAAGCTTTTTCAAGAAGGCCTTGCAGTCTTTTCATGTTTCAAAACCTCGTGTTATAACAGTCGATAAAAATCCAGCTTATACTATAGCAATTGAACAATTGAAAAAAGAAAAAAGCATACCTGGTGGTATGCGACTTAGACAACAAAAGTACCTGAATAACATAGTAGAACAAGATCATCGCTTTCTAAAGAAGCGAATTCAATCTATGCTAGGGTTCAAATGTTTTGACACAGTTACATCCATTCTTTCTGGAGTAGAAGCCATGCATATGATTAAAAAAGAACAAGTTGATTTACGGAATCAGTCTGTCCAAAACGAGAAAGAATTCATTCATCAATTGTTTGGACTTACAGCATAAGATACGATTCCGTTAGAAATCTATGCGCTTTATTATCTTTTATTCTATTTTTGCACCAGAACCCTTTGCAATTCCCGGTACAGTTGCTCTTTCTAGCGCTCATTAAAAAAAGTAAAACCTACTGCACAAAAGGGTCCTTTAGTCATAAGCTTCACTAACTGTTGTGCAGTATATTTTGGTGAATATTTCATGTCATTTTGAAGCCACCAAATTGCCATCCCAACAACACAGGAAGTGAAGAAACGTAATACCATATCCTTTGGAATATCTGAGTCATGTTCTCCAATTTTAAGCTCAATGTAATTTCGTTCAAGATTATCCATAATAGTTTGCTGCATTTGTAGGTTAAAATCATGAATGCCATGAGGCCCAAACATGGTTTTATAAAAGTCCGCATGTTTTACCATACACTCAAATATCGATTGTAAAACTTCCTCGAGTTTCGAAAAATCTATTTGATGTCCCTGCACATGGGCATATAGGACCATCTTACTTGTCAACTCTTCTAGTGCACTCTCGCTAAGCTTTGTTAACAAATCTTGTTTATCCCTGTAATGCGAGTAAAATGTTGCCCGATTGATGAGTGCCTCATCTGCGATATCTTGAATGGTAATAGCATCGTATCCCTTTTCCGCTATCAGTTTGATAAAAGCATCATATATAAATTTCTTTGTTCGAATAATCCGCAGATCCGCTTTTTTCAACATCTTATACCTCCCCGTTCGTTATTGTCATTATAAACAACAGATTTCATCCTTTTGTTTTTTATCTTACATTTAGGCCTTAAATGTAAATTGAATTTTATGGAAAAAACGATATAATTTCATTATAAACAACATGAATTTATTATCAACTACACATTGTTCGTTATCTATCAATCTGTTTGTTAAACGAATGCTAGGAGGAATAATTTAAAAGGCTTATAGTGAAGCAATTTTTCAAACAAAAGATGGTTTTAGGTGGCCTTTTAGGCATTATGGCTGCTATTATCATCGCTAGTTTTGCTTTTATGAAATCTTAGATAATCCGCCAATTTTAGCTTGTAGTAGTGTAGTAAAGAAGGATACAGAAGCCGAGTTAAATCGCCGCTCAAGTCCCTGGAGACTTAATAAAATCCATGTTGAAGTTTCTAAGTGATATATATTAGAAATACGTTTAAGGAGGATGAGAATAATTAAAAAAAACATTATTTTTGCACCAGAAACTTTTAACTTGGCCGAAACTACCAGATCAATAGAAGTAGCAAAGAAATGTTCCGAATACTTTCATTGCATATTTATAGGCTACTCTAGAAAATATGCTTATCTTATTGAAAAAGCTAACTTTGAATTTATCCACCTTGAACCAGTTTTAAGTGAAGACGATATCACTCAACTCATGAAAGTCGATCAGATGAAGGGTATAAAACATCCCTTTACATACGAACATCTCAAAAAACGAATTGAGAATGAGAAAACAATTATAAATACTTACTGTCCGGCGGTTGTCGTTATCGGAACTACATTAAGTATGTTTATTTCAGCGAGAGCTTGTCAAACACCACTTGTATATATTAAACCATTAGCATACACCAGAACTTTTTTATTAAAAGGACACCTAGAATTACCTCCCATAATTAATAAGCCTTTCTTACCTAAAAAAGTCACCATGAATCTCTATAAAAAGGTTGCTTTAGGTATTACTTATAAACCAAAGTCTTTTTCTAAATTGGCAAAAGAAGAAGGAGTAGAACTTCCAAAATACACCATAGATGCACTGGATGCTGATTATAATTTAATTACAACCATTCCTGAAATTAGTGGTGTGGACGATCTTCCTGCTAACTATAAATATATTGGCCCGGTTTATGCAAAACTGGATATGCCCATACCATCATTTCTATATAGTCTTCCCTCAAATCAACCTGTTATTTATTTTGCGATGGGAAGCTCTGGAAGTAAAGAAATTATCATGAAATTCTTACATATTTTAAAGAAACTTCCGGTGACAGTTATATGTCCAATGAAGAAAATACTTGCGTCTAGTGGCAATATTTTTTCTAGTAGCAAGAATATTATTCTTTGTGACTTACTTCCCGCTCATAAATTGGGAAATATAATAGATTTATCTATTATTCATGGTGGAGAAGGTACAGTTCAAACGGCTTGTTTATCTGGTAAACCATTCCTTGGGCTTGGACTGCAAGCAGAACAAAAAGCCAATATAAATGAATGTGTTCTTTTTGGTAATGCATTGGAACTTAAACGAAAAGATATTACGACTCAGAAAATTGGTGAATTGATAGACTTCTCTCTAACAAATAAAGAGATGCATAATAAGGCAAAAGAAATGCAGGAACTTTTAGAAAATATTGATGGTCCAGTAAATGCTGCTAACTTCTTAATAAATCATTTCGCTATAACATAAAAGAATAATGGAGGTTTACCATGAATAAAGTATACGATAAAATCATTAGCCATTTGGCTGAAATAACAGGTTATGATCAAAGTGATATTGCTGTAACTGATTCGTTAGTTAATAATCTTGGCCTGGACTCAATGATGATTATGGATTTTCATAGATTAGTAGTACATGACTTTCCTGAGATGAAAGAAGTCGACTTGGAAGAAGTTTTTCAACAAGAGGATACAACTGTAAATAATATTTTATGTTTAATATATAAAGAAATAGGGATGGAAATGAATCAAGAGACAGCTTCATTACTGGATGATTTCAATGAAGTTAAAGAGTTTCATAAATATCTTAAAAGCAGAGAATACATTCCTTATTTCAGAAAAAACCATGGAATAGCATCAAATAGAATTATTATAGATGGAGAAGAGAAGATAAATTATTCCACTTACAATTACCTCGGTATTAATGGTTCAAATATAATTAACCAGGCCGTCATTGAAGCGATAAATCGTTATGGAACGAGTGTTTCTGGTAGTAGGTTACTTAGCGGAGAAATTGAAATCCATCAAAAGCTTGAAAGAAAAATTGCTGAATTCTTAGATGTAGAAGATGCTCTAATTCAGGTGGGAGGACACAGTACTAACGTTAATACTATAGGGAATATTGTTAATCAAGAAGATTTAATTCTACATGATGCATTGGCTCATAATAGTATTATTCAAGGTGCAATTCTTTCTAATGCCAAGCGAAAACCGTTTAAACATAATGATATGGATCATCTAGAAGATGAGCTGAAAAAGCTAAGATCGAAATTCCGCAGGGTTTTAATCGTGGTAGAAGGTGTTTACAGCATGGATGGAGATATTTGTAAACTACCAGAACTAATCAGAATAAAAGAAAAGTATAATGCTATTCTCATGGTGGATGAAGCGCATTCAATCGGTACTATTGGTAAGAATGGTAGAGGTGTTACAAGTTATTATGATGTTAACCCTAAATCAGTAGATATTCTAATGGGAACATTAAGTAAATCCCTTAATAGTTGTGGGGGATATATTGCTGGTAGCAAATCCTTTATTAAATATTTAAGATTCAATTCACCTGGATTTATTTTCAGTGTTGGAATGACACCAGCTAATGCAGCCGCAGCGTTAGCGTCATTAACAATCTGTGAAAATGAAGAAAGTCTATTTGTAAGTTTAAAAGAAAACCATACGTATTTCTTAAATGAATTAAAGAAACTAGGCGTTGATTCAGGTGAAAGCTACGACACTCCAGTAGTACCTTTAATCATTGGAAACTCGGATGAAGCTCTTAAATTCTCGGAAATATTATTTAAAAATGGAATAAATGCGATGCCAATAATTTATCCTGCAGTAAAAGAAAGTGAAGCTAGAATAAGATTCTTTATTTCAGCTGCTCATTCAAGAGAAGATCTGGATATGACTTTAAAAATAATTAAAGAAAACATTCAAAGTTTATCCACGTACAATGAGCCTGTGTTAATAACATCGTAACTTACGGGGAATTTGGAAAGATAGGAAGCTTTCTGCTTCCTATCATTTAATCATAAAAGAGGAGGGGGTTATTAAATGCAATACAGTTTGTTAATGAGCAAGTATCAATCATATTCTCCAAACAAACGTTATAAGTTACCAGAGAAGTCCATTCGTATAAACATTTTAGTTCGATTATCTAAGATTGTAGGGATAAGAGATACTCCTTTATTCCAATTACTTTTGTTTTCAAAAGTTAAAAACTATATAAGATTTATTCTATTAAGGAAGATATATGAAAATTTTGATAATGTTCAAGAAATGACAAAAGGAAACATGCATCATAATATAGTTCATTCATTTATGGATTTAGGTATCCAGTTGGGGATGATTTCACAAAAAGAGAATGTATACACATTAAATCAAGAATACCTTTTGGCAGTAAAGGACAGAAATAGCTTAGTTGAATTTGAAGACAAAAATTATAGTAAGATTGTAAATAAAATACAAAGTGATTACAAGTTCATTGAGCGTGTAATTAATACAGAACATAATACAACATTAGGAAAAATAATGGGGAAATTAGAGTTTGTATATATTAAAGAGGTCCTTACCTATTTACAAGAAATTAATAAATTGGATTTTTTTAAACAAATATCTCCTAGCTTTTCAGAGGATTTTTACACAGATCTTGGAGAATTAGCGTTTAATATTTACACAAAAGAAAACTATGCAACTTTTATTTCTCAAAAACAATTTAAGTCAATTCTTGATATTGGATGTGGAAATGGTAATTATATTGATGTACATTTGAGCTCTGATGATAAACAAATTGTTGGTGTAGAAAGACAAAAAAAGGTGTTTGAAAAATTACAAACTAAATATAAAGATAAATCGAATGTTGTTATACATAACGAGGACATTATAGACCTTTCATTTGAATGTAAATTTGACATGATCAATATGAGCTACATGTTATTTTATCTTACTCAAGACGAAAAAGAAAAGCTCTTCAAGCGACTAAAAGAAATTTTGCATAGGGACGGTTCTATTGTTATTTGTCAGTATTATCCTAATTTTGAGATTTATCAAGAGCTAATGGCAAAGCATAATAAGGATTGGAATCTTATATCTCGCTATAAATTTGATATCTGTAATAGTATTCTCCAAGCTGAAGTTGTATTAAATAATATGCTTATTGATTTTGCTCAAGCGGAACAGTGGAATCTTTTCCTTACTTTACTAGATTCATCTGGATTTGAAGTAAGTGAAATTGCACCAGCAGATGATACATATTATTCGTATTTTATTACAATTAAACACAAATATGGAGGTACAAATGATTAAATCTACTAACGTTATCAAGGTTTTTAATGCAAATAAGCAAAATGAATTAAAAGTGTTAAGAGGAATTGATTTAGGTATAACTAAGGGTGAATTTTGTACAATTATTGGGAAATCTGGGTCGGGTAAAACTACACTTCTCAAATGCTTATCGGGACTAGAGAGTGTTACTTCAGGCGAAATTCAAGTAAACAAAAGAAATATAGGTAATCTCTCTAAAAAAGAAGTAAATGTTTTTAGAAAAAATGATATTGCTTTTATTTTTCAAGAATATAACTTAATTGATGATCTAACCTTGCATGAGAATATCTATTTAGAACATGGTATTACTGAGGGAATTGAAAATCTTATCGATGATTGGGATATTCGTAAAGCAATTAATTTATTTCCTAATCAATGTTCCGGAGGTCAACAGCAAAAAGCTGCGATATTAAGAGCTTTAGTGAAAAGAGCTAAAATACTGTTTTGTGATGAACCTACGGGAGCACTTGATGGGAATTCATCTAAGGAGGTTCTAACAGTATTACAAAAGCTGCAACAAAGTCATCAAACTACGATTGTTCTTATAACCCATAATGAACAAATAACGAAAATCTCCAATCGTGTTATTACTATTCATGATGGGAAAAAGGTTAATGATATGGTAAATGAAGATATTGAATTAGCGGAGAATTTAGAATGGTAAATCAAAATATAAAGAGAAAATTCAGAAAACGTACAATGAGAAGATTAAACACTTATAAATTAAAGTTTCTAGTTATATTTCTTGTTGTTTTTGCTACAACTGGTATCTTTATAAGCTTTTTTGTTGGTACAAGTAGCGTTCTACAATCAGTTGAAAAATTCAACAGCGAATATAACGTAGAGGACGGTATATTTATAACTAATGACGATATTGACGAAAAATTTAAGGATATTTCCTTGGAACAAATTAAAAATGGGGAAGTGAGGGAAGGCGGCAGTACAGTTCGAATATTCCAGTCAAGAAAAAAAATTAATAAATATCAAGTGACCAGCGGTCGTGATATTCAAAACGATAAAGAGATTCTAATTGACAATAACTATTTAAAAGCAAATAAATTAGCGCTCAATGATGAATTGACCTTTAATGGAGAAAAATTAAAAATAGTTGGAACTGCAATATCACCTGATTATATTACAACCAAAAATAGTAATCTAGTGTTGCAAGCTAATTCTGAAGTTTTTGGTATAGCATTTGTAAATGAAGAAACGTTTCAAAGGTTATTCGGTAATGAGTTCTCTTCATATTATGCTTATACTAGCAATCTAGATGTTCAAGAGGTTTCGAAAATCGTTAAACCAATTTATATAAATGATTCTCAAAATAACACGAGGATACAACAAGTAATAGGTGATGCAAAAGCACCAAGGGATCTTGCGTTGCTTTTAACATGCTTACTATATCTAATAGTTGGGGTTCTTTTAAGTGTTTACCATTTTGAAGTATCCAAGAAAGAATCAAATAACCTAGCAACATTTAATAAGTTAGGCTTTAACAAATGGATTCTTTTTAAACATTATATAGCTGAAACGAGCTTAACACTTTTAATTGCATGGTTAATCGGTGGTACAATCGGTATATTTTTGATTGAGACGATTATGCAAATGAATAGCCAAATATATAATTATCCAATTCTTAAAATTGATTATATGTTATTGACAGAATGTTTAGTTTTCTCGTTAGCTATTGTTTTAGTGATTAACTTTGTTTTAGTTTATCAGTTTTATATAAAATTTAAAAAGAAGAAAAATAAAGTTAAATCTATAAGAAAAAGAAGTAGCAAAATCATGAAATTCATTCCTTTTACTTACCGGTATCGGTTAAAGCGGATAAATAGAAATAAAAAGGAAATGGCTTTGTTTATAGTACTGATTTTCTTTGTAGGTTTACTGATTAATTTTTCGTTTTTATTGAAAGACTCTGTAACTAATTATGTCGATGACTTAGCATCAGAGAATATTTTTGAAGAAATTTTGTTTTTAAATCCACCTAATCAACATGATATCAAGGGTGAAGAGTTTAAACTATATAACTTACATGATGAAGACGGTATTACACAAAGTGTTTATGTAATCGGTTCTGATTCTAAGTATTACAATTATAATCTCAAGCTGGCAGATGGAGATGTAATAATTACTCAAGCATTCTCTGATAAATATGGGAAAAAAGTAGGAGATAAGTTACTACTAAAAGATGTAACTAATCAAAAAGATTACTCATTTAAAATTAATAAAGTCAACAATGTTACTACAGTGAGTAATATATATTTAGTTTCCGATAACGGAGAAATGTTCAACCATGAAACATATTCAGTACCTGCAGTAGCTCTATCAAACCCATATGATAATGCTAACGATAGCGGGATAGAAGCTACATTGACTAGGAACGAGATAATAACTTCCGGAAAAAATATCTTAGATGTTATAAACAAACAGATCACACTTATTTTAGGGCTTGCTATAGTTCTACAAGTTGCATTACTTTACTCACTTCTTGAGTTCAGTTATCAAAATAGTATCAAATCAATTAAGACATTAAAATTAGAAGGTTATTCATTAAAAGAACTAATGAGAATGCATTTTGCCTTTAGTTTTCCTATTGCGGTCCTAACTATTATTGGATCATACCTTCTATCAAGAATAGGTGTAAGAGTGTTTTTGGATCAAATTATGTTTGACTTTGTCAACTTTGTTAGAGTTACTGATAATCTAAACATTATATTTGCAAGTAATGGAATGATAATTGCCGTATTTACCTTCTTCTTAATAAGAATAAGGTCAAAAATGAAATGCATTTGAAATGACAATGGAGGTAGACGAGTTTATGAATAGAGTCGTGGTAACAGGAATAGGTATTGTTTCACCAAATGGTATTACCAGAGAAAGTTCCTGGGAAAGTATTGTTAACCTTGAAAGTGGTATTATTCCTTCCAAATATGAAAATACAAAATTTGTTGGGGAAGTAGATGACATTTTTAATGAACCACTTACAACAAAGGATAAGCGGTATATGGATCGTTGTACTCAAATGGCCGTAATTGCATCAAGAGAAGCCGTTAAAGATGCAGATTTATTAATTAATGATGAAAATAATGAAAATGTTTCTGTGTTTGTTGGAAGTTCTGTTGGGGGCATTCGTGCCCTCGCAGATGAGTTTGGAACTGCAGCTGTAAAAGGTGTAGATCAAATGACAATGCTTGTAATACCTAGAAATCTAATTAATATGATAACAGCAAATATTAGTATTGATTTAGGTATAAAAGGTGAATCTCTTGCTTATTCAATTGCCTGTGCTTCAGGAACAGTAGCGATAGGAGAAGCATTTAAAAAAATTCAAAATGGTAGCAAAAAAATAATATTAGCAGGTGGAGCAGAAGCATGTGTTATTCCACAAGTTATAGAAGCCTTTAGAAAGTTAAGAACCTTGACGAACTCTAAATCCTTAGATAAAGCTAGTGTCCCTTTTTCAAAAGATAGATCTGGATTTGTAATGAGTGAAGGGGCGGCCTTTCTTATTCTTGAAGAGCTTAATCATGCAAAGGAGCGTGGGGTTCATATCTATTGTGAAATAGAAGGTTATGGAAGTTCATCAGATGCTACTTCATTATTGGCGCCTGACCTCAATGGTGTTACAAGATGTATGGAAAATACATTAATTGATGCTAAATGTAGTTCAGATGAGGTAGAGTACATAAACGCTCATGGTACATCTACTAAACTTAACGACTTAACTGAATCAAAGGCTATAAAGGAAGTATTTAATCACAATCCTTTAGTATCCTCGACTAAATCTTTACATGGACATGCTTTAGGGGCTGCTGGAGCAATTGAAACAGCATTATGTTGTATGATGATTAAAAAAGGAAAATTAATTCCCACTATTAATGTATCAAGAGACAGTGTGGGAGAGGATATAGAAGTTAACCTTCTTCTAGAAGAGGTATCTAATTATAATGGTGGCAAGCTCTTAAATAATTCATTTGCGTTTGGTGGACATAATGCCTCAATTTTATTATCGAACTTTCAGGATTAATTATGGATATTTTCTTCTGTAAGATAAATAAAAACAAAAGTAATCTTATATCAAGAAGAATTCTTACTAAACGAGCTATACAGAGATTAAAAAAAACTACACATCCTAAAAAAAAGCTTCATATTATATACAGCGATTTACTTATACAGTATGTGCTGTTCACAAAACAAAGAATGAAATATCCGTTGAGTATAACCTATAATATGCGGGGGAAACCTCTACTATCCAAAGGCTTCTTTAATATTTCAAATTGTAATGAATGGGTTATGTGTACTTACAGTGATAATGCTGCCGTAGGGGCTGATATTGAGGAATATAAGCGGTGCAATCATGAGTTAGCACAATTCTTCTTTACTCAAGAAGAACTAAAACACTTATTAACTCTATCACAAAGAGAACAAATCAATTTTTTTACAGATGCATGGACTTTTAAAGAAAGTTATGTGAAATGTAAAGGGATTAGTATATTCGATATTAAAAACAATATCAATTCACCTTTAGTAAGGAATTATTTTATTAAGGATGAAACAGAAATTGAAGGTGAATTATTTCATTATGTACGTGGGGTTATCGAAAATTATAGTTGGTGTTTGTTAAGCGGAAAGAACTTTACTAACTATAATATTAAGTTAGTGTGCTATTCGCAAATTATAGAAACTTTAACTAACATACACAGGGGGAATTATGCAGAGCATTTACATGACTAATCACTTTAACAAAATTTATCAACAAAGAGAAGAATTCGCTAATGAAATAAAGTGTTTCAAAAACAAAGAATGGGAACGGCCTTATAAGGATAAGTGGTCTTTTGGAGAAACATATTATCATTTATACTTAATGGTCAGGCGATTTCGACAATTAAATAAGTTATATTTACCACTGTCTAGACCAATTGCTGCAGCAAGAAAAAAGTCACCTTACAAAACCCATAGTAAGGACATATATACTGAATATAAAGAGAAACACAACAAACCAATGAAAGCACCTTTTATTTTGGTACCACCTAAAGGAATAGAAGGTAAAATTTCATTTGAAAGGTTAATTAAAGGGCTAGATAATGAAACGAAGAATTTAGAAAAAATGCTTTCTAAAATCGAAGATGACATTGCTGGCCACATACGTTTCCCTGATCCAATCGCACATAATCCAAACTTAATACAAAGTATTCATTTAATAGGTATACATGAAAAACAACATTTCTTTTTATGCAAAAAATATTATAACTTAAATTAATGTGTCTCTATTGGAGATATACTAATTTATTTGGGTCTGGTGGAAATATATGAAGAATAACACGGAGAATAGTAGACTCCTATTTTGGTTAGCAGTTTTGCTTGGAATTCAGTTGATGCCTCGAATTCGGAATTGGAAGGAATTGAAGCTATTTCGCCCTAGCAAGGAAGAAGTATACGAACATTTTAATGAATTTTTTTCCGGAAAAATTGATTGGGAACTAATATAAAACATCAGTCTCTATATTGAGTGGTGTAGAAGCGATGCATATGGTCAAAAAAGAACAACTTGATTTACGGAATCAGTCTGTTCAAAATCAGAATATTTTTATCAACCAACTGTTTGAATTGACTGCTTAACAGGTGATTCCGTTAGGAATTCGTGATTCTTTTTTTATTTATCATCTTTTTGCACCAAAACCCTTCTATGAAAATGGCGCGAAAAAGACAGGATGGCTTGCATTAGAACACAAGTGGTATTATCTTGATCCGAATGCCGGTGGTGCTATGGCAACTGGATAATTACTACGATATGATTTTTAATGAATTAAGAACTAGGAACCACCATGATGATGTACCATATATATAAATTAATCATGTAACAGATATAAAATGTAAATAACGCCTTAAAAAAATAATGGGTGGGGGAATTGTAATTAATTGTCGAAAAAATAAGAATTATATAATTTTTTGTTGATTTATGTCGTTTTTAATGTTATATTCATAACAACAAAGAAAGAGAAAACAAAAACCCTTATCTAGTAAGATATCAGAATTTTTAGTTTTCTCCAATTAGTTTACTTCTTGTGCCGTAGAAGTTTGTGCATTTTTTTCCACTCTTTCTTTGTTTTACCCTATAAAAGAAAACAACCTGTTTTTATACAGGTTGTTTTCTTTTGTAAAAATTTAATTTGTTGTTTTTATAACGGTTGGGATTACTCTTTTAAAATTAAGAGGTTCTTTTTTGATGTTGATTATTTTTGTTCTAAAATACGTTCAACCTCATCTATGCCTAATTTACTGGCTTTAGCAATCGTTTCAAGTGGTACACCGAGTTCATGCATACCTTTAATCATCTGTATTTTTCCTTGCTGAACCCCTTCTTGAATTCCTTCTTTTTTCCCCTCATTACGAGCATGAGCAAACTTTGCAGCCTCATCCATTAAGGCCTTTTCTCTTGCTTCATATGCTTGACGGAAAGAAGAATCTTGACTCATACGTTCCCACTTATTCATTGCTTTTTGTAAAATCGGATCTTGGTTCATGGCAATGTCCTCCAATGTTTGTGTGAGATACTCATCTTCATTCGCTGGTAATAATAATAACCAACGAACAAACGAGTCTTCCCACGGATTAACTTTCTCTTCACGCCATTGCTGTAGTAACTTTGGAATCTCTACAATATGAACTTCTATATCGTCACTTAATAACTTTTGTTGTTGCTGATTCCAAAGGATTCCTGTTGTATGAAACGCTTCATATTCTGGAAACATCACAAAGTTTAACAAGTTTATGGTAATTGTTTTATGAAGTGAGCTATAAGGCATTCCTTTTTGCAATTGAGAGGTGTATAACCTTCCCCAATAATATAAGCTTCGTTTGATCATATCGTGATTGTTATTCAATTGTATTTCTACATTTACCTTTGTTCCTGTATTTAATGTAGCTGAAATATCTAAAATTGATAATTTATCTTCTTCATATTCTCGATGCAAATGTGGATCTTCTAATTGTAGGGCAACAATAGGTGATTCTAAAGAATCTTTTAATATGGCATTTAAAAAGGCAACTAAAATATCTTCATTCCCATTTGTGCCAAATAACTGCTTAAAGGCAAAATCGATACGTAAATTTACTAATGAATTGGACATGGTTTTCCTCTTCCTGTTTCAGACTATATCTTTACCTTTATTGTACATAAAACTAAAGTCAATATGCAAACAATCCTCTATGACTTATATAGGGATATAAGTTTTTCTCTTAAAGGAATATATTTGGAACAGAGGGATTAAGTGGAAAGGAATAAAGGTGCGATTAAAAGATTTAATTTTCTGAAAATAAGTATTTACAAAAATATTTATTTGAATTAAAATACGAACTACAAAGATTCGACATTATACGACAAAATGATATTGTTTTTCAGAATATTACAACAACTAGAAGTGAGGTATCTATATGAATCTATTTCGAAAAAAATCTATTTCAGCATTATTAGCACAGTCAGAACAAAAAGGAGCATCTTTAAAAAAAGAACTCGGTGCATTTGATCTTACTATGCTCGGGGTCGGCGCTATCATCGGAACTGGGATTTTCGTTCTTACCGGTGTTGCCGCAGCAGAACACGCAGGACCCGCACTTGTTTTGTCGTTTATTTTATCCGGTTTAGCCTGTGTATTTGCAGCATTATGTTATTCTGAATTTGCATCAACTGTACCGGTATCCGGTAGTGCGTACACTTATAGCTATGCAACATTTGGAGAATTAATCGCTTGGATTTTAGGTTGGGATTTAATTTTAGAATATGGATTAGCTTCCTCAGCTGTTGCATCTGGTTGGTCAGGGTATTTACAAGGTCTATTAAGTGGATTTGGGATTACATTACCTACGGCTTTAACAAGCGCATATAATCCTGAAGCGGGAACATATATAGACTTACCAGCAATCTGTATCATCTTTCTAATGACGTTGTTATTAACAAGAGGAGCAAAAAAATCAGCGCGTTTTAACGCTATCATGGTAGCTATCAAACTTTTTGTTGTCTTACTATTTATTGGCGTGGGCGCTTTCTATGTAAAACCTGAAAACTGGACACCATTTATGCCGTTCGGCTTCTCTGGCGTAACAACTGGGGCTGCAACTGTATTCTTTGCTTACATCGGATTTGACGCTGTATCAACAGCTGCTGAAGAAGTCAAAAATCCACAGCGTAACATGCCAATCGGTATTATTGCTTCTTTAACAATTTGTACGATTCTATATATCGTTGTTTCATTAGTTTTAACTGGGATTGTACCTTACGATCAGTTAGGTGTGAAAAATCCTGTTGCATTTGCACTACAATACATTCAACAAGATTGGGTTGCTGGTTTCATTTCTTTAGGAGCGATTACTGGAATTACAACTGTATTACTTGTTATGTTATATGGACAAACACGATTATTTTATGCAATTAGCCGCGATGGCTTACTACCAAAAGTACTTTCGCGCGTAAATAAAAAAACAAAGACACCTGTTATCAATAGTTGGATTACTGCCACTATGGTTGCTTTCTTTGCTGGTTTTGTTCCTTTAAGTAAACTAGCAGAATTAACAAATATCGGTACATTATTCGCATTCATCGTTGTATCAATTGGAGTAATTATTTTACGTAAAAAACAACCAGAACTACCGCGCGCTTTTAAAGTGCCTTTGGTACCATGGATTCCTGCTTTAGCTGTTCTATTCTGTGGATACTTAGCATTACAACTCCCAGCAACAACATGGATCGGCTTTGCAATATGGCTTGTAATTGGACTTGTTGTCTACTTCAGTTACGGTTACAAAAATAGTACACTACAAAAGGAACAAAAAGAAGACGTAGTATAATGAAAAAGCTGTTGTCCCATTAGGACAGCAGCTTTTTTCCGTTCTGGTGCAAAGTATTGTACCATCAAACATTTCAATAATCTCATTGAACAAGACCGTCGTCATTTAAATTGTCTGGGTTTCAAAACCTTCGCTATGCTGCTCGCACTACTATTTTTTATTCCAATAATTCCTTATGTTTACGATACTTCTCTTCCATTAATTGGCTGAACTGGTCGGTTATTCGTTGGGAATAATTTATGAAACGTTTCAATTTGTTTTTTGGACATCTCTATTGTCTGTTTCATCACAATCCACTGGACATTTTCTGTACAAGGAGGTGTTGTCAAAGAACCCATGTAACGGAATGACGAATGATCTGAAGGAAGAAGCTGTTTTATATCAATGGTATGCTGCACATCACCCTGTGAATTTTTGCTGTTCGGGAGATTTTCCCACATTTCTGCAAAACCTTCGTTTTTTTGTCCTTCTTTTATCATAATACCAACTACTGCTAACTGACCTTGATCATTTTGATGGACCAGATGTAGTTCCATATCTGCATGTTTTCCTTCAAATTGATGTTCACTTGGTGTATGGAAATGGAATTGTTTTAATATGTAACGACTTTCTCCCAGCATGAGATAATCATCAGAACTATTTGCTTTCCCCTCAATACTATGCCCATTATTTTTAATAGAAAATGATATTGGTTGATAATTAATTTGCAAATGATTAGAATCATCAACTGTTGATTTTATTTGTTCCGTTTTGATATCTATAGGAGATTGTTCTTGCCCATTTAAACACATTTTGTATTCTGGTTTCAATTCTCCCCAGTGCTCTGGACCAGTAGTCCCTTCATATGACCACTGCGTATTTTTCTCTGTAGATTTTTCTTGTGTAGCTGTATCCTTGTTTGACTGTTCTTGTTTTGCTGTGTTACACCCGATCAACACTGCACTCATTGTCAATATAAGGGGAGTTTTATAAAGAAACTTTAAGCCTTTCATACTGTTCCCTCCTAAGATGATAAAATATTGTATGTAAAGAATATTTCATGTAACTAAAGGTTCTGTTACAAATTCACCAAAAATATCAAGAATCTAGAGAAGCATCGTTCCATCATTATGCAATTTAAACTTTTAAATAGAGAAATGGGATATCGGAAGCCATACAGTTAATTTGTGAGCAAAGGAGTAACTGTGCTCATTTCTCAAGTTAGAAAAGCTTTATACAAAGTCAGATTGAAGTAAAAAGTTATTAAATACTATAAGAAATGGAAGCAAGAACATATTACATCTCCTAATTTGATATTATTCCGTGTGTCCTCGTTTAGCATTAAATAGAATGACTTCTTACCAATACCCAAAATCGATTTTGTAATCTAATTTGGGTTCCAATTTTATTAATCTGGTCATTTTTATTTGGCATTACTTCATTCATTTCGAAACATGGGCTTGCTTTCCGACTAAATGTTTTGTTATATCTATACTCCCCCTTATATCTAATTGAGATTGACTTTTAATTTATATTCATTATAATTATATATAAATTATTAAAAAGAAATCAATATAGATTTATATTCTTTGATGTGATACTATATATTTCTGGTTCTGTTGCAAAGCTTTCGAAACGAAGTTATGCTTTTGAAAAGATAAACGGAAGCGTAATAAGTTAGATATTTTAAAGTAAAACAATTCAAACAAGATATTATTTGGGTTTTTTTGCTCAAATCTGCGAAATGGGGGAATTAGCTTAATTGGGGTCACTTTCCATCACCATCAAGCTAAGAAAATATCCCCAAAATAAAAAAATGACTTCTCAAGATGAAAATGTACAATTCTATTTTGAGAGCGTCATAAAATTCTTAAGTTGATGGATATATATATGGTAACCCATACTAATTAACGACCAGTATTGTTTTGCAAAAAAATGTCGAAATTATGCGAAATTTGAATTTTTTTGTCTTGTTATGCTTTATATTTAGTGCTAAACTCATAATACAAAGAAAGAGTAGCTGAAAAGACCCTCCTTTAAACTGAAAATATTGAAAATTCAGTTTAGTATACATCTGATTGATATTTACGCTTACTACTCTTTCTTTGTTTTATTTTATATATTATATCGGGTATAGATAGCGAGGTGACTGAGATGTGATTAATTGGTAAAAGTAGAGTGTGAGTATTCTGTTATTCTTATGACACCTTAATTACTTAAGTGCACATTTATTACAAATATTTGTAAAGGAAATTGAGGCCGATTGTGCCGATCTAGCAATGTGAAATTTGGTTTCATGCAAATAAAGAAATAAGCAACTACAATTAATTATGAATCTAGTCGTCATGCTGAGAATTTAATTGAAGGTTGGGTATAGCGAGATTTAGCCATGAAGTTTATAAGTCATGTAGATTGTGATTAAAATTCTAAATTCATAAGCTGACAAAAATTAGTGAACGTTACTGTTCATTCTTTTAAAAAGCATAGGACTACTTAATTATAAACCTAGGAAATGATATATAAGAGGTACATGAATAAACAAAATTGTTTGTGGTTTTTACTAAATGAATCAAAATTTAGGCAGAGGTTTAGCACAAGCACTTAAGGATGATATTTCGGTGTATGTAGGAGGGAATATAAAATAAAAAGTTTATCCCAAATGAGGTATTAATTTATGTTTGTTTTTTTAATTACACAATCAGTTACAAAAGTTACAAAAACTATTTTTATTATTTAAATAGTCTTAATATTACGGGTGGGAGCATGAAAAAAAATGTCCTTAGGGGGAGGTAAGAGAATCTGGTAAATAAAATTGTGAATCATTAAAAAGGTGCTATCAAACTTGGACATACTGATATTATGAATCTAAAAATGATGGGAAGTAGTATGAAGAAGTCAATAGTATTTGAATGAAAACAGTATTAACCAGAAATTTTATGCTTCTAATGAGATGGCATACATGATACAACTTAAGATTGCAAGATTTGATAGGAATGATGCAAGAATATGGCCTTCCCGATTACAATAATATCATATAATTTCATATATGAAAATATTTAAATTTATGATATTAGGTCAGAAAAAATGAGGATTTATGGAGAATAGAAGAATTGTTTATAGAAAATCAATTTTCAAGATTTAAAGTTTATAACAATCGAAAGACAAAAATGCCATCAACCTATTGAGTCATTGTCATAGCATATTCATATTAGTAGCCATCTAAATATAATTGACAGGAGAATGACATGGTAAAAAGAGTGATTTCGATTTCTACGATTATAATGCTATTTATGTTGACCATAGGTCAGAGTTTCACATCTATAATAGCAAATGCACAAGAATTAAACACAACAGGATTTGTTGATACATTTAAGTTCGACAAAACGGATCTAACTTACGGAGAACGAACAGGAATAAAAGTTGATTTTAGTGATAAATCTGGAAATAAAATGAAGGCTGGAGACACACTAACATTAA